>NZ_JBHFJB010000147.1:60696-77122 GCF_057334555.1 Pseudomonas sp. AGC41 | reverse complement strand
CCCCCCCCCCCCCCCCCCCCCCCCCCCCCCCCCACGACAGCTGCGGCACTCTCTCAAATGAAGCTTTCATGACAAAAGTTCGGTAGCACATCGCCATTCCCGTCATGCCTGTGTGACGTGTTCGAGGGGACCTTTCAGGTCGTTTGGAGCCGGGGCGCGAAGCCGGGAGTGAGGCGATGGGGACTATGGAACGTTATTCGAAAGTGGGCATGCAGGAGCTGGACCAGCGGCTGTCGAAGATCGTCGAGGCGGCGCGCAAGCAGCCGGTCTCGGTGTATCGCTACGGTGCGCCGTGGGTCTGGATCGTTTCCCAGGATGACTGGCAGGGCGCGCTCAAGGAAGTGTCCAGCTACATCCCCCAGGGTCATTCCCTGGTGCTGTTACGGCCACAGATCGACGACCTGCTGGCCGAACACCGCGACGTGCTGCAGGGCCTCAACGCCGATGCCGGCATGCTCATCGCGCCGCAGACGGCCATGCACATCCTGCTGCTGCAACTGCTCTATTCGGTGCCCAGCGAGCAGCAACTCTACGAACAACTCAATTACAACCTGCTGTTCCGCTGGTTCGTCGGCCTGGACCTGAACCAGAAGGTCTGGAGCTTCAACGTGCTGAGCAAGGACCTCGCCACGCTGCTGGGCGATGCGCGGGCGGTGCGGCTTATCCAGAAAATCATCGGTGAAGTGTTCTGTGGCGCCTTGCTGCAAATGCCCGAGTTCTCCTTGAACTTTGCGCTGCTGCATACCTGGCTGGCCCGGCACGCCACGACATCGATCGCAAGCAATTGAGCCGTACTTTGAATTCAGGGGGTGGTGTGGAGCATTTTTTCAAATCGCGGCCGGCGCTGTGGGGCTGGCTGCTGTTGGCGGTCGGGGGGCCGTCGGCATTCGCCGCGGAAGGAGCGCCGGAAGCCGAAGCGGCGCCGGCTCGCCTGGTGGACGTCAACGAGTACTTCGTGCGCGGCAACACTGTGCTGGATGCTCGCGCGATCGAGGAAGCGGTCTATCCGTTCCTTGGCCCGCAAAAGACTCTGAACGACATTGAAGGCGCCCGCGAAGCCCTGCAAAAGGTCTATCAGGCTCGCGGCTACCAGTCGGTGTTCGTCGAACTGCCGGAGCAGAAAGTCGAAGACGGCATCGTCTACCTGCAAGTCAGCGAGACCAAGATCGGCCGCGTGCGGGTGGTCGGTGCCAAGCACTATTCGCCGGTGGAAATCCGCGAAGATGTGCCGGCGCTCAAGGAAGGCGAGGTGCCGGACTTCGCCCAGGTCCAGACCGAGCTGGCGCAGTTGAACAAGACTCCGGGACGCCAGGTCATGCCGCTGGTGCGCGAAGGCCAGCGACCCGGCACCATGGACGTGGACTTGCAGGTCGAGGACCAGGACCCCTGGCAAGCCAGCCTCGGCCTGAACAACGACTACAGCGCCGACACCGAGAAGCTGCGCACGGTCGCCAGTCTCGGCTACAACAACCTCTGGCAACTGGGCCACAGTATTTCGCTGACCTTTTTCACCGCGCCCCAGGACACCGAAAACGCCAAGGTCTGGTCGGGTTCCTACACCGCGCCACTGAGCGAGCGCTGGAGCGTGCAGTTCTCCGGTTACCAGTCCGACAGCAACGTGGCGACCGTCGGCGGCAGCAATGTGCTGGGCAAAGGTCATTCCTACGGCGTGTCGGCGATCTACAGCCTGCCGTCCAGTGGCGCATGGGCCAACAGCTTTTCGGTAGGGGTGGATTTCAAGGACTTCGACGAAGAACTCAACCTGGGCGGCGCCAGCGACAAGGCACCGCTCAAGTACGCGCCGTTCACCTTCGCCTACAACGGTTTCCGTTATACCGAAACCAGCCAGTTGGGCCTCGGCCTGAGCCTGGTGGCAGGCACCCGCAGCTTGCTGGGTTATGGCAGCACCGACGAAGAAT
Organism: Pseudomonas sp. AGC41; assembly: GCF_057334555.1. Taxonomy (NCBI): domain Bacteria; kingdom Pseudomonadati; phylum Pseudomonadota; class Gammaproteobacteria; order Pseudomonadales; family Pseudomonadaceae; genus Pseudomonas; species Pseudomonas sp. AGC41. The sequence continues at coordinate 75,203 of NZ_JBHFJB010000147.1, read as the reverse complement.
TCGACTACAAGCGCTACCGCGCCAGCCCAAGCTTTGCGCTGCTCAAGGGCGACGGCAATTACACCTTCACCTTCGGCAACGACTGGCAGACCGCCTCCAAAGCCGCCTTCCAACTGGCCTCCGGGCCGCTTGTCTCCAACGAACAGTTCTCCGCCGGCGGTGCCACGTCGGTACGCGGCTACCTGGCCGCCGAGCGCACCGCTGACGACGGCTACCTGTTGTCCCAGGAGCTGCGCACGCCGTCGCTGGCCAGGTTTCTCGGCAGCTATGTCCAGGAATGGCGTTTCTATGCCTTCGCCGAAGGTGCGCAGCTGTACCTGCGCGACGAACTGCCCGACCAGGATCCCGATTACAGCCTCGCCAGCGTCGGCCTCGGCACCCGCGCAAGCCTGAGCAAATGGCTGTCCGGGAGCCTCGATTGGGGCTTTCCGCTGCTCGACGGGCCGAACACCACGAAACAGGAATCGCGCCTGCACTTCAACCTGCAAGCGACGTTTTGAACCCAGGAGTCATGTCCATGCAACGCTTATTCATACCGCTGTTGATCTGCCTGGGGCTGCTGCTTCCGGCGACCGCCAACGCCTGGTGGCAGGATGACTGGCACTACCGCAAACAGATTTCGCTGGACACCACTCCCCAAGGTGCGGCCATCGCCCAGGCCCTGGGCCGCACGGCATTGCTGGTGCGCCTGCACACCGGCAACTTCACCTTCGACGGGGTCAAGGAAGATGGCTCGGACCTGCGCTTCGTCAGTGCCGACGACAAGACCGTGCTCAATCACCAGATCGAAAGCTTCGACCCGTTGATGGGCATGGCCCTGATCTGGGTCGATGTGCCGAACGTCGAGGGTGGCCAGCGCCAGGATCTGTGGATGTACTACGGCAACCAGAAAGCCCCGGCCACCGCCAGCGGCCAACTGACCTTCGATCCGGACTACACCGCGCTGTACCACTTCGATGGCGCCACCGGCATACCACCCCGGGACACCACGGCTTACGGCAACAACGCCCAGGGCGCGGCGGGCGTGAGCATTGACGGCGTGATCGGCCGGGCCCTGCAGTTCAACGGCCAGCCACTGTTGCTACCGGCCAGCCCGTCGCTGCAACACACCGCCGGCGCCGCGTTCACCTTCAGCACCTGGCTGCGCCAGGACCAGGCCAGCGGCGAGCAAATCGTCCTGGCCCGTCGCGAAGCTGCCGCCAGTCTGTTGGTTGGGGTCAACCAAGGGGTGCCGTTCGTAGCGATCAATGATCAGCGTGCGGTCTCGACCCAGCCGCTGAACCCCGGCCAATGGCAGCACTTGGCATTGACCGCCTCGGGTGATCGAGTCGTGCTGTACGTCAACGGCCGCGAAGCCGCGAGCCTGGCGCTGGCAATGCCGGCGTTCAATGCGCCGATCGCCTTGGGGGCGGACGTTGCCGCCGGCACCTTCGCGCCGTTCAGCGGGGCCATGGACGAGGCGCGCCTGTCCAAGGTTGCCCGGCCCGCGCCGCTGCTCCTGGCCGACGCCAACGCCCAGGGCGCCGAATCGAAGCTGGTGGCCTACGGTGTCGATGAGGAGCAGTCCGGCTTCGGTTTCGGCAGCCTCGGTTTCCTCCTCAATGCCGTGCCGCTGGACGCCTGGGTGATCATCGCCGTGCTGGTGCTGATGATGTTCCAGTCGTGGGTCATCATGATCCGCAAGAACCGCATGGTCAGCCGCCTCAGTGCCGCCAACGAAGCGTTCCGCGAGCAGTTCGCCCGGATCGGCACGCGCCTGGAAATGTTCGCCGACGACCAGGAACTTGCCCAGCGCCTGCAACACTCGTCCCTGTGGCGCCTGTACCTGGTGGCGGTCAAGGAGATCCGTACCCGCCGCGAGCAGGGCGCCGACACCTCGACCGTCTCGGCTGCCACTATCGAGGCGATCCGCTGCTCCATGGACGGCGTGCGCACCCGCGAAAACCAGGCGCTGAGTTCGAAACTCTCGACCCTGTCCAACGCCATCGCCGGCGGCCCGTACATCGGCCTGCTCGGCACCGTGCTGGGGATCATGGTGGTGTTCCTCGGCACGGCCATGGCCGGTGACGTCAACATCAACGCCATCGCCCCGGGCATGGCCGCCGCGTTGCTGGCCACCGCCATGGGCTTGTTCGTCGCGATCCCGGCGCTGTTTGGCTACAACCGCCTGATCACGCGCAACAAGGAAGTCAGCGCCGACATGCGGGTGTTCGTCGACGAGTTCATCACACGCCTGGCGGAGATGCACGGCGAAGGCCAGTCCGGCGAAGCGGCTCATCGCCGTGACCATCACGTTCAATCGTCCGTACCGGCCTGAGGGGCATCGCCATGGCTAGCGTAAATACGTCACACGATGACGATGATGATGCAGCGGTCGACAGCATCAACGTCACGCCGCTGGTGGATGTGCTCATGGTGGTGCTGGTGATGTTCATCCTCACCGCCACGGCGCAGGTCTCGGGCATTCAGATCAACCTGCCCAAGGCCAGCGCCTCGGTGTCGTTGTCGGAGGCCAAGACCAAGGCGATTTCGGTGAATGACGGCGGCCAGGTATTCCTCGATGCCTACCCGGTGACCCTGGCCGAGCTGGAGGAGCGCCTGCGCATCGAGAAGGCCCAGAGCCCGGATTTTCCGGTGATCGTGCGCGGCGACGCCACGGTGCAGTACCAGAAAGTCATCGAAGTGCTGGACCTGTTGCGGCGCCTGGAACTGTCCCAAGTCGGTCTGGTGACCGGCAAACCGAGCCAGGGCTGATCATGACCGCCAGACTTCCCGTCAACCCGCCCCCCGTGAAGCGCTCGCCGCTGCGCCTGCTCAAGTGGGCCGCCGGCCTGGCGCTGGCTGGCCTGGCGGCGTGGCTGCTGTGGCAATGGGCCAACGACATGAGCGGCGTGCGCCGTGAAGCGCCGAAGGTGCCGACGATCATCCCGCTGCCGCCACCACCGCCGCCGCCCCCGGAAAAGCCCAAGGAGCCGGAACCCAAGGTCGAGGAAAAAGTACCCGAGCCCGAACCGACCCCGGAACCCGAAGCGGTCAAGCCCGAGGAAGAAGCGCCGCCGTCGCCGGTGGATGACCTGGCCAACCCGATGCAGATGGACGGTGACGCCCAGGCCGGCAACGACGCCTTCAACATTGGCGCGGGCAAGGGCGGCGGCATGGCCGGGGCAGGGGGCGGACGCCTCGGCAACGGCACCTACAGCCAATTTCTGGCGTTCACCTTCCAGCGCTTGCTGCGGGAGAACCCGGACTTGCGCAGCCTGGCGTTTTCGCTGCAGGCCGACGTCTGGCTCAGCGCGGTGGGAGAGATCACCCGTGTCGAGCTGGTCAAGTCCAGCGGCAACCCGCAGGTGGATGAGCAAGTGATCGCCGCCCTGCGTGCCGCGCCGCATTTGAGTGAACGGCCTCCGGCCTCCCTGACCTTGCCCGTGCGCCTGTCCTTGCAGGGACGGCGTCCGGGCTAACCCGAATTCTTGAAAGTTTGCCAACAGGAGTTGTGTGCAGATGATTGCCAATGTGAATCGATTGTCGTGGGCGGTCGGCCTGGTTGTCTTGAGCCTGGCCGGGCACGCGTCGGCAGCCCCGGCGCCTTCGGAAAACGCCACGATCAATCTGATCCGCCTGCTGGTGCAGCAGGGCGTACTGAAGCAGGACCAGGCCGATGGCCTGATCGCCCAGGCCGAGCGCGAAGCCGTGCAGGCCCGTCAGGCTGCCACTGCCGTTGCCGCCGCACCCGCCGGTGCGCCCGGCGATGTGCGGGTGCAGTACGTGCCGAACATCGTGCGTGAGCAGATCCGCGACCAGGTCAAGGCCGAAGTCATGGCCACCGCCAAGAAAGAAAACTGGGCGCAGCCCAACACTTTCCCGGATTGGGTCTCGCGCATCAGTTTTGATGGCGATATCCGCCTGCGAGACGAATCGCGCTACTACTCGGGCACCAACAGCAACCAGATCGTCGACTTCGCTCGCCTCAACGACCGCGGCCCCTACGACGTCAACCCCAACAGCAGCTCGAACCTGCCGCCCTTGCTCAATACCCGCGAGGACCGCGAGAACCTCTTCCGCCTACGGGCGCGCCTGGGCATGAAGGCGGTGATCGCGCCTGAGTGGACCGCGGGGATCCGCATCGGCACCGGCTCGGACAACAACCCGGTGTCCACCACCCAGACCCTCGGTGGCGGCTTCGGCAAGAAAGACATCTGGCTCGACCAGGGTTACCTGACCTGGAAGCCCTCGGATGAGTTGACCCTGACCGGCGGGCGTATCGCCAACCCGTTTTATTCCACCGACCTGCTGTACTCCGGCGACCTGAACTTCGATGGCGTAGCGGCGATTTTCAACCGCAAGCTCAGCCAGGACTTCGGCCTGTTCGGCACCGTCGGCGCGTTCCCGGTGGAGTACACCAACGACACCAGCACCAGCAACGGCACCGACAAGGAAGAGAGCGACAACAAGTGGCTGTACGGCGCGCAACTGGGCGCCAACTGGGCAATCAACGACAACAACCGCGTCAAGGGTGCGCTGGCCTATTACCGCTTCGACGACATCGAAGGCCAGCGCTCGTCGCCGTGCGAGCCGTGGGCCGGTGACCCGGGCTGCGACACTGACGGCTCGCGCGTGGCGTTCATGCAGAAGGGCAACACGGTGTTCCTGCTGCGTGACATCACGCCTAACCCGCTCAATCCGTCTGCCACGCCACAACCGCAATACGTCGGCCTGGCCTCGGAGTTCAACCTGCTGGACCTGAACCTGGCGTGGGACACCGATCTGCCGGAAGACCTGAAGCTGCGCAGCCAGGCGCATTACGTGCACAACCTCGGTTATGACGAAGGTGAAATGCGCAAACGTTCGGAAGGGCAGTTCGCCAACAACCTCGATGAGAACGGCGAGGTGGAGAGCGGCGCCAACGCCTGGATGCTCCAGTTCACCCTCGGCAACTCCCTGGAGCTCAAGCGCCAGGGCGACTGGAACATGTTCGCTGGCTACAAGTACATCCAGCCGGACGCCTTGCCGGACGGCTTCAACGATTCCTCGTTCCACTTGGGCGGCACCAACGCCAAGGGCTATTTCCTGGGCGGCAACTACGGCCTGGCGAGCAACGTCTTCGCCACCGGGCGCTGGCTGAGTTCCGAAGCGGTGTACGGCGCGCCGTACGACATCGATGTCTTGCAGCTTGAAATCAACACGCGCTTCTAAGCGCCGGGAGGCCCCATGAAAAGGCGAGCCATCAACTCTTGTCCAGCCGCGTTGCTGCTGGGCCTGCTGCTCAGTCCGTTATTGATCGGCAGCGCCCACGGTGAAGGCCTGGAAGAACGCCTGCGCACGCAACTGCGCAGCACCACCGCCCAGTTGCAGACGTTGCAGAGCGAACAGGCCCAGGCCAGCGTCGCCCGCCAGGCGGCGGAAAACCGCGCCAAGGAAGCCGAGGCGCAGGTCAAGCGCCTGACCGCCGAGCTGGCTAAGGCGCAAGGCCTGGCCGAACAACTGGCCGGGCGCCAGGAAAGCCTGCAAACCCAGGCCCAGGCCCAGGTCGCGGCCAGCCATGAGCAGATCGGCAAGTTCAAGAAGGCCTACGACGAGCTGCTGGTCATGGCCCGGGGCAAGGAAACCGAACGGGCCCGTCTCGAAGCCCGGTTGAGTGAACGTGACACACAAGTGCAGCAATGTTCGGTCAAGAATCAGCAGATGTACGACGTCGCCAAGGAACTGCTGCACGCCTACGAAACCATCGACGTGACCGACGTCATGAAGATCCGCCAGCCGTTCGCCGGTAAGGCCCGGGTACGTTTCGAAGAGTTGGCCCAGGGTTTTGGCGATGATCTCTACAAGAACCGTTTCGATGCGCCCCAGGCCTCGATCACCCATTGATAGCGCAAGGAAGAACCAACATGACTTCATTGATTGAACACGTCACGCCCGCGTCCCTTACCGAGGTGTTGCAAGCCGCCGGATATCGGGTCAACGAAACCGAGCAGAACGGTGTCGTGCAACTGCTCAGCGCCAGCCAAGGCATCGGTTATGCCGTGCGCTTCGGCAATCCGACGCCGACGCCGGGCCAATACCTGGACTTCACCTTCAGCTGCGCCTTGCGCGTACAGGGTGAATTGCCGGCCGGGCTGGCGGAACTGTGGAATGCCTCGCGACGTTTTGCCCGGTTGTCGGTGCAGGGCGAATTCCTGGTGCTGGAAATGGACGTGGTGGTGGCGGCCGGCGTCAGCGCCGAGCACCTGCGCAGCAACCTGGAACTGTGGGACCGGTTGCTTCAGGAATTCATCGTCTACCTGCGCGAGTTCAGCCAGAACGCCGCCCGCCTGCACACCGGCGCCGAGCCCGCTGAAGCCGCGCAGGAGGAGGCCGCCGCACTGTGAAAAAGCCAACGTTTGTCATCAGCGCCGCGGCGCTGGGCCTGGTCGCCGTGGCTGTTGCCCTCGGCTTGCGTCCCGGCAACGAACCGGTGGCGGCGGTGCAATCGGTCAGCGTGGCGGCAAACGAGTCGCCAAGCCTGGCGCGGTTGGGCAGCCAGCAGGTCAGCCCGGAAGAACTCAAGGCGTTGCTAGCGGCGCTTGCCCCCGAGGTTCGCCAGCAGATGCGCGGCAACCGCGCCGCACTGGAGGGCTGGATCCGCGCGCGGCTGGCGGAAAAAGCCGTGCTCGAGCAGGCCGATGCCCAAGGCTGGCGTCAGCGCCCGGAGGTGGAGCGCCAGATGCGCGCTGCGACCGAGCAGATTGTCTTTCGGGATTATCTGCAATCGGTCAGCCAGGTGCCGGCCGGGTATCCCAGCGAGGATGAGCTGAAACAGGCCTACGAGGCAGGAAAGGCCAACTGGACCGCGCCGGCGCTGTACCGGGTCAGCCAGATTTTCCTCGCGGCGACCGAGCCACAGACCGTCGAGGCGGTGCGCCGTCAAGCCGTGGAGCTGAGCAAAAAGGCCCAGGCCGCGCCGGCTGAATTCGCCGCGCTGGCCAGCCGTTATTCCCAGGACCGCGCCAGTGCCGAGCGCGGTGGTGACAGCGGCTTCCAGCCGTTGCAGCAACTGGTGCCGACGGTGCGCGAGGCGGTGGCGCGGTTGAAGGTGGGGGCGATATCGGACCCGGTGCAGAGCGCGGCGGGCTTCCATGTGATCAAGCTCACCGAGCAGCAACCGGCGCGGGAAGCGACCCTGGACGAAGTCCGCGAGCGTCTGACCCAGGCCTTGCGCGCCCAGCGCCAGGAACAGATCGCCAAGGCCTACCTGGACGGCATGCTCGACACCGCGACGTTGAGCATTGATGGCGCGCAGCTGAGCAAGCTGCTGGAGGAGGTTCGGTAGCGTTTTATCGGGACTGCTGCGCAGTCCAGCGGGAGCAAGCTCCCTCGCCACGCTTAATCGTTTTTCCTAATGACAGGGAGTCACTCATGTCTTTCATAGAGCCCGCAGGACGCCAGGCTGTCACCGCATACCGCGCGCCCTTGCGCGCGCCTGAAAACTGGTTGGCGCTGGCTCCCGGCATCGAGCCGCAGGTGGCGCAGTGTTTTCTGGTCAGCGCCCGTTGTGGCTGTTTCATGCAGGCGGCCCGCAGCCTGAACGTCAAGGCCACCTGGCTGCGCAAGCAGTTGGCCCAACTGGAAGCTCGCCTGCAGCGGTCACTGTTCAGCTTCCAGGGCAGCGCCCTGGCGCTTACCCGCGAAGGACGGCAGTTGCAGGCGCGCTTGCTCGCCCTGGGCGAGGACGATCCGCCAGCGCTGGCCGCTCAACCGCTGATTCGCCTTGCAGTGGCCGAGTCGATCCTGCACGACATTCTGGGTCGTGACCTGATCGCACTGCTGCGCCGCAACGCCAGCGTGCGTTTGCAAATCATCACGCTGGACAGCGACCTGGCGCTGCAGGCGGTCAGTGCCGACCTGGTGCTGTGGCTGAGTGACGGGCAGGAATCAACGCCGGGGCTGAGTGTTGCGACACAGCCGCCGGAGCAGCTGGCGCGGCTGAACTATCTGCCCCACATCGCCAAGCGTTATTCCCGCCCGGCCAGCCGTCCGCGCCGGTTGGAGGAGCTGAACGACTACATGTTGGTGCAATGGCAGGCCGACAGCCAGGTGGGCAGTTTCACCCCGTGGAATACCCTCGTCGAGCAACGCCGCGCCGGCGTGGTGCAGGTGCAATCCTATGAGCTGATGCTGGAAATGATCCGCTGCTGCGCCTGCATTGGCCTGTTGCCGCAGTACATGAGCCATTTCGACCGTGGCCTGGTCGCCTTGCCGGGGTTGTTTGACCAGCCGATGCAGCGCCACCTGTGGATGGCGGTGAGCACCGAGGCCCGGCCCGTGCCGCAAGTGGAGATGCTCATCGAACTGATCCGTCACGCGCTGGATGAGCGCAGGGAATGGTTCCAGGCTTGAAGGACATGGATTCGCGCCACAGTAGCTTCAAGCCGTGATCGGCAATTCGATGAGATTGGGACGGCCCGAGCGAATACCATCCTCGACCGCTCCGGCAATGTCGCTGGCTCGCTCGGCCCTGCGCGAGGCAACGCCCAGGGCAGAGGCGAGGGCCAGGAAGTCGATGGCCGGGTCGCGGATGTCCATGCCGATGAACTGGTTGGTGCCGGCACTGCGGTAGTGCGCCTGGTTACGCGCGTAGTTTTTCAGGATGTTGTATTCGCCATTGTTCATGACCACAAAAGTCACCGGCAAACGCTCGTGTGCCGCCGTCCACAGCGCTTGTGGTGAATACATTGCCGAGCCATCGCCGACCAGGCAGACCACCGGGCTGCGGTCCAGGCCAAGGGAGGTACCGACAGCCGCCGGCATGCCCCAGCCGAGGATGGCGCTACGGGTAAACAGGTACTGGCGGGCCGAATGTGAATCCAGGCAAGCACGCACGTGAGGGATGGTGACCGGCGCTTCGTCGACGATCCAGACGTCAGGGCCGATGGCCCGGACAGCTTCATGGGCCGCCACGAAAGGCGTGGTCACCGGCATATCGAATTCACGGCGCGCGCGCTCGGCCACTTCGGTTCGACGGCTATTGCGCTCGTGCGCAGCGACATTTCGCAGCGTCGCGATAGCCTGGCTGTGTGGGGCCAATTGTTTATCCAGTAATGGCTGCAACAACTGCAAGGACAGCTTTATGTCGCCTATCAATCCCAGTGCCGTTTCGTGGACTCTGCCCAGTTGGTGGCCATCACCGGTCAATTGAATAAGGCGGCAATGAGGGGGAACCGCCGGGCCGTCGGAGTATTGGTAACTGATCAGCGAGTGGCCGCCGAGAAGCAGCACAGCGTCGAATTCAGCGAATGTTTTCCTGATGTCGGCAGCCTTGGGCGCCAGGACGCCTCGCCATTGAGGATGAGCGGTGGGGAAGGGGATATGCCCCGGCCAGGATGGCCCGAACACCGGCGCGCCGAGTGCTTCGGCGAGCCTCACCGCTTCCGCTTGTGCATTCGATTGGAACAGCTCTTCGCCAACGATAATCGCCAGCCGGCCCGGGGTAATTGTCGATAAAGCGGCAGCCAATGGCTCGATTGCTGCGGTCACCGCACCCCGTTCGATTCGCGACGGCTGGCCAGCACCGGTATCCGTGTGCTGCTCCATCACGTTGATCGGCAGCGAAAGGAAAACCGGGCCGGTCGGCCCCGTACGGCAGTCCTGAAGAGCCCGGCGCAACAGCATCGGGATATGTTCGGGATGTTGGATTTCCTCCGCCCACTTGACGCTCGGCCGGGCCAGGCTGACCAGATCACCGTGAAGCAGCGGATCGGTCACCCCATGGCGAGTGTCTTGCTGGCCCGCGGTGATCACCAACGGCGTGTTCGCCATCTTCGCGTTCAGGATGGCGCCCATCGCATTGCCCAGCCCACCGGCCGTGTGGAGGTTGATGAAAGCCGGGCGCCCGGACGCTTGCGCATAACCGTCGGCCATCGCCACGACCGAGGCTTCCTGGAGGCCGAGCACGTAGTGAATGTCGTGGACGCCCGAGAGCGCATCGAGCAATGGCAGCTCCGTTGTTCCGGGATTGCCGAAGACATGGCGAACGCCTTCACTGCGCAGCACTTCCACGTACAGGTCCGCGCCGCGTTGCCCACGGATGCTGGACGGGACACAGGGGTTTGAGGGCATGGCGCGAAACCTCATTCATCGGGAAGAAAGAATTTACCCTGCTTTTGTGGCTATCGGAATGCCGGCTAAACCTGGCGATACGACTTGCTTGCCCTATTGCGTAATGCGATAAACCGTTTTCGGTTCTGTTTCGTTACATATTTTCTTCATCAGGCCGACATCGTTTGATAGCCAAGAGCGCAATCGTCAATGCCTGATCGTAAAGCCAGCCTTCTTTTTGCCGCCGCCACCGCAACTGCCGTCATGGCCGTCACCGCGGCGGTGGGGCCGATCACTTTGTTCTGGACCAATGAGACGCGTCTGGAGCGCAACGTGGTCGAGTCGCAGATCGACCGAATCCGCAATGTCCAGGGGTTGCTCGTCGACGCCGAGACCGGCGAGCGTGGCTACGCCTTGACGGAAAAGGACGACTTTCTACAGCCGTACTATGTCGCCGTGTCTCACTTGCCTCCTGCCATCAAAAGCCTGCGAAGTGCCTATCAAGGAGATCCGGCCGAAGAAATTGCGCGTGTCGAAGCATTTATCCGGCACGCCGAGCTGAAAATGGTCCACCTGGACAGGGTCGTGAAGCTGGTCAGCCCTAGCGGAAATGATGCGGCAGAGGCCGAGATCGCCGCGGGTGGCGGCAAGGAACTGATGGACACCGTGCGCGCCTTGAGTGCGGAGCTCATTGCTGACGAAACCGAGGAGCTTGTGGCGCTCGAACGCCAGCTTTTGAGCAACATTCGTTGGGCGGTCGCGATTTCCATCCTCAGTTTCATCGTTACCCTGGGGTTAGGACGTTTCATCTACCTGTCCATGCGCAGCAGTGTCCGCCGTCAATCGGAGTCTGCCGTGGCGGCCAACCTGGCCAGCGATCAACTGAGCCTGAGCCTGGCGCGTTTGAAACGTCGAAACGGCGAGATTGGGCTTCTCGCGGAAATGGCCAGGTTGATGCAGACGGAGTTGTCCCAGAAGGAAACGCTTCAGTTGGCCAGTACTTACTGCCAAAAGTTGATACCTGCAAGCGAGGGGGAGTTCTTCCTATATCGCAACTCGGCTGATGTCCTGCAACACGCCGCAGCGTGGGGACAGGCCGAGGAAAAGGGCACCGATGTGATACTCAACCCCAAGGATTGCTGGGCGATCAGGCGTGGACGCTGGCATTTGTCGGTGCACAACCACGATCTTCGCTGCCCTCATTACCCCGCAGCGTCGGGCATTGACCCAGTGACTGACTGTTGTCTGCCGTTGATGGCTTACGGTGAAATCCTCGGCCTGTTGCATATCCGTCAAGTCGGCTTGCGCGACCTGTCCGAGGAGGGCCTGCAGATCGCTGAAGCCGTGGCGGAACAAACGGCGCTGGCGTTGGCGAATGGTCGCATGCGCCAGGTGTTGGAAACCCAGTCCATAAAGGACCCGCTGACGGGGCTGTACAACCGCCGCTTCATGGACGAGACGCTCAACCGCGAGCTGGCGCGCGCCGAGCGCAATGAGTCGAGCCTGAGTGTCGTGATGATCGACCTCGATAATTTCAAGCAGTTGAATGACTCTTACGGCCACTCGGCAGGCGACGCCGTGCTGCGTGCGGCTTCCGCCTTGATCGTGCAATCGCTGAGATCCTCCGACATTGCCTGCCGATTTGGCGGGGAAGAGCTGATCATCATCCTTCCGGATTGTCCGCCCGAAGGTGCTGTGGCGCGGGCCGAAGCCATACGGGTCGCTCTGGAAGAGATGAGTCTGGTTGATCACGGCCAGACGCTCACTGCGACTGCTTCTTTCGGCGTGTCCTCCACACAAACCTGCGGGGCCAATCAAAACGCACTGTTGAAAGCCGCTGACTCGGCACTTTACGCGGCCAAGCGTTCTGGAAAGAACCGGGTTGAATCCTGGCCCTTGTCAAAAAGGTGAGCCGCAAAGCTTGCGCCAGCGTCGCTGCCTACAGGTCGTAGGTGGCGCGGATAGCTTCCACGGCCCGCTCACCGATCACGACGCAGGGCGCCATCGTGTTGCCGCTCGTGACATGGGGCAGGATGGACGCATCGGCAATGCGCAGGCCCCGGACTCCGTAGACGCGTAATTGACTGTCCACCACGGACATCGTGTCCCGGCCCATTTTTGCCGTACCGCACTGGTGCCAGTAGGTCACCGCAGCGTTGCGAGCATAGTCTTCCAACGCTTGGATGTTTCCAGGCAGGCTTTCGCCCTTTACCAAGCCCTTGAACGGCGTCTGGGCGCCCAGCTCCTGGACGAAACGAAGGTTTTCCAAGGCGTTGCGCCGATCGGTCGGGTGCGACAGGGTGTTGGGTTGAATGATCGGCGCATCGCTCACATCCGCGCCGCTGAGCGTGATCCGCCCGCGACTTTGCGGGTGCGCGAGGCCAGCGAACATCGTCCAGCCATGGGCGGGAATGCCGAGTGAGGCGGTCTCTGCGCTGGGCACTGGAAATTCAACCTGGCAGTGGAACATGTCCGGAAGATGCAAGGCGCTTTCGCTGCTCCAGTAAAGCGTCGCCTCCGAGCCGCCGTAACCCACCGGTTGTGGCCTCGTGTATTCGAAGATAACCGCAAAGGACACGTGGTCCTGATGGTTGGCGCCAACGCCGGGCAGGTGCTGAACTAGCGCAATGCCATGGCGCTGCAATTCATCCTCCGGCCCCACGCCGGATTGCATCAGGACCTTGGGCGTGTTGACCGCGCCCAGCGAAAGAATCACTTCGTGATCGGCGTAGAAGCACTCGGCCTGGCCATTGCTGATGGTCTGCACGCCGATGGCACGTTGGTCGCTGAAGAGCACCCGGCTTACAAGCGTATCGGTCAGGACCGTGAGGTTGGGCTGGCCGCAGCGTGGGGCGACGTAGGCGCGGTAGATCGAATGACGCCGGCCATCCTTGACGATGAGATCGTTCAAGGCCGCACCTCCGCGGCCCTCCATCATGGCGCCGTTGGGGTTTTCGAAGGTGGGGATACCCATTGCGGCAGCGGCACTGAGCATGGCGGTCGCAATCGATTGGGCGCCCCGGACAGGCGCAACATGAACCGGGCCGCCGCTGCCACGACGCAGCGGATCGGCGATGCCCCGATAGTCTTCCACGCGTTGATAGATCTTCAGGACCGAGGCGTAGCCCCAAGCAGGATCGCCGCTGTCGGCGGCGAAGTCTTCCCAGTCGTTCTGGTGACCTCGGGCCCACAGCATGACATTGACGCTGGACCCGCCGCCCAACCCGCGGCCCATGTTCAGCGGCATCTTCCTGTCGTTGAGGTGAGGGTTGGCTGCACCGACGAAGTTCCAATCGCGCTCGCTGCCCAGGTTCAACGGCCAATGCTGCGGCTCCAGTACATGTGGATGCTCATCGCCGCCGCCGGCCTCGATGAGCAATACCTGGACCTCGGGATTCTCGGCCAGCCGTCCTGCAACGACGGAACCGGCAGTCCCCGCCCCGCAGACAATAAAGTCGTAATGGTGCTTCTTCAGGGCGGGATTCACGGGCATGAGCGGGCTTCCTTTGCAGGGTTCCTGTTGTCGAGTTCAGCGCAGCAGCGGCCTGGGTTACTGGCTCGTCTGTACGGCCTGGATGATGACTTTTGCGACGTCTGCCGGGCGTGATTGCTGTGGCACGTGGCTGGCTTCGATTTCGCTGACCTTGGCACCGATCTTCTTGGCGAAAGCCCTTTGCAGATCCGGCTGGATCATCCGGTCTTCCTTGGCCACGACGTACCAGGTCGGCTTGCCCTTCCAGGCGGCGGCACTGGTCTTGTCATCGAAGGCCGAAGCGCGAATCGGCCCTTGCGTCGCAGCCATTACCGCGGTTTGTGCTGGGGGAAGATCCTGGGCAAAACCACGAGCCATGCCCTCGCTGGTCATATAGAGGAAGCCATTCTTGTCGGCGACGATGTCTTTCACCCCGGACGGAGCCGGGTACTCCTTGCCCAGATCCTTGACGGCTTGACCGGCATCCGGAGCAAACGCGGCGACGTACACCAGGCTGCGGACTTTCTTGTCGGTGCCAGCCTCGCTGATGACGGTGCCACCCCAGGAGTGGCCGACCAACACGACGTCGCTCTCCTGGTTGTTCAGTACACGCTGCGTTGCGGCGACATCGTCAGCCAGGGAAGTCAGCGGGTTTTGTACGACGGTGACCTTGATGCCTTCCGCCTGCAGCAGCGGGACGACCTTGCCCCAGTCGGAGCCGTCGGCGAAAGCGCCATGGACGATCACGACTGAAGGCTGTTGCGACGCGGCATGGACGGCGCCGCCGAACAATGAACCGGTGATGGCGAGTGTGAGGGCAAGGGCCTTGGGTTTGAACATGATGCGATCTCCTGTTTGGGGTGAGCGCAGTTTCGGCGATACTCGGCGGCCCGGGTATCGGTCGTTTATCCGAGCCCATCGACATTCAATCGGATACACGGAGCAAACGAGATGACGACAGCTG
>NZ_JBHFJB010000147.1:58397-60676 GCF_057334555.1 Pseudomonas sp. AGC41 | reverse complement strand
GCATGGGCCAGCCGTTCGATCAGTCGCGTCGCACCGCCCGCTTGGTGCAGATGCTCGCGCAGACTTGCAACGGTGCGGGTGAGCACACCGAGACCGGACGCCAGGTGGCCTTGCTGCGCTGGTCAGGCTGCACCGCCAATGCCGAGGGCTTCACCCGGCTGCTGGGCGATGACGTCGAGGGCCGCAACGCGATGTTGACGCATACCCTCAGCGAGGCGGGACAGCGGGCGATGCGCCGGTCGACGCCGCTGGCGCAGATTCATTGCGAGGTGTCCGGTGATATCGCTCACACATTGGGTTTGAAAGCCGAAGTCGAACAGGGTCTGCGTCATGTGTTCGAGCAATACGACGGCGAGGGCAGGCCATCCGGCCTGCGACATCCGCAGGTGCCGGAGGTGGTTTATCAGGTGTTGCTGGCGGGGGACCTGGAGATTCTGTCCCGTACGCATGGGCTGGAGAGCGCATTGCAATGGATTGCCAGCAAGCGCGATCGCCGTTATCCGGCAGCGCTTGCCGCTGAAATGCTGCAAAACGCCGAAGATTGGCTGGATCAACTGCGCACGCCGCAGTCAGTTGATTCGCAGGTAGCCACGGCACAGGTGCCGTTGAGCCTGGTTGCAGATGTGATCGATCTCAAGCTGCCGTGGCTGGCGGGGTATTCGCGACGTGCCGCGGAGCTGGTTCGAGAGGCCGCCAGGCTTTGCGGGCTGCCGGCGCCGGCCATTGACCATCTCGGCCAGGCGGCGCTGATCCATGGCATCGGCCGCGCGGCGGTGCCCAATCGCCTCTGGAATACTCCGCGAGCCTTGCTCGACGGGGATCTTGAGCAAGTGCGGTTGGTGCCTTACTGGACATCGCGCGCCTGTGGCCAGATACCCGCCCTGGCGGTGCCGGGTCAGCTGGCGGCGCATGCCTATGAGCGCCTGGATGGCAGCGGTTATTTCCGCAGCCTGGGCGGCGACACGTTGCAAACCGAACACCGTTTGCTCGCCGCGGCCCTGGCCTGGCAAGCGATGCTCAGCGAGCGGCCGTGGCGGCCGGCCTTGAGTCACGACGAAGCGAGTTGCCTGTTGTTGGCCGAGGCGGATCAGGGACGGTTCGATCATCGGGCCTGCCAGGCGGTAATGGCGGCGTCACGCGGGGACACCACGATGACAGCCTGCAAGCCGGGCGGTGGACTGCTCTCGGAGCGTGAGACCGAGATTCTCCGGCGCATCAGTACCGGGGGAAGCAACAAGGAGGTGGCGCGCCAGCTGGGTATCAGCCCGAGCACGGTGCGCACCCATGTCGAAAGCGTGTTTCGCAAGCTTCAATGCACCACCCGGGCGGCGGCGACGCTGAAGGCCCTGACACTGGGTTTGATTTGAAGCCGGCAGTGACTTAACGTCCGCCCGTTCTTTCGAGCAACCGGCTTCTATGCGGCAGATCGCTGGTGCGGTTGTCCGAAGCTTTGCCGATCGCATTGCACAAGGCCCGGACGACGGGTACGTAGCTCACCTGGCTGAGCTGGCAGGCCTTGACCTCACCCGTGGGATTGATCAGGTGTACCGCGATGTGCCCTGGCAACCATGAGACGAGTGGCCAGCGGGGCCGCTGGGCGATGGTCGGGCACAGATCAGCCGCCGTCGCGCCAAATTCAGCAGAGGCCACGAACGCCACACCCATCAGGCACGCGCCTTCCAGCTGAGCGCGCAGGCGGCCGGGGTTTTCTACAGCGCCCAGGTCCGCGACAAACACCGTGTCATGGACAATCAGGCGACCCTCGTCGCTCAGCTCGACATCAAGTACCGCGGCCATGTAGCTCTGCGCATCGTAGTGGGCGGCGATGCCCTGCGTTCGGCGACCGCCGGAAGGCTTGCCCCAATGGCTCTTCGTGGCGGCTTCGGTGATGACGTTACGCATTCGCTGGGCATCGAAGCCTGAACCTTGCTCAGCGCCATGGTTCATTGTCGAGGCCGAATCGATCAGTGAAAGCAGGTAGTCCCGTTGATCGCGCCTGCACACAGGGTCCTGTGCGGCCATGAGTCGCTGTTCTGCGCCCAGGCGAAGCAACAGGTCTCTGCGGTCCAGAATGCCACCTGGCGTCAACGGCCAGATGAAGTGGTCAAGTGCGCTGTCGTGCCCGTCAGGGTGGTTCATTGCGTTTCTCCTTCCGGCTGATGACAAGAGCTCCAGCAAAAAAACAACGGCGGATACAAATTTTTGCTCAAGCCAGGACCCGGTGGGAGCGAGCCTGCTCGCGAAAGCGCTGGTCCTGCTTGCATCAATATGGGATGTGC
>NZ_JBHFJB010000147.1:34808-58377 GCF_057334555.1 Pseudomonas sp. AGC41 | reverse complement strand
CCCCCCCACAGGTTGGCGCTGGCGCCGCAGGAACAATCCTGGCGTTACTTTAGGCGGGACGATCTGACGTCAGGGTGACGGGAGGCTGACAGGAACATGTCAGGCGATAGAAGGGGCGCCTGGCGCAAGGCGCCCCGGTGTATCTCAATAAACCTGAGGAACGATGATTTCCGGCGGCGTCGGACTGCGGAAGTAGTCTTCCTGCCTGACGCGTTCCGGTAGCTCGATCACCGGGAGCTCGACTTCTTCATAGGGCATCTGGCCGAGCAGGTGGTGGATACAGTTGAGTCGCGCTTTTTTCTTGTCGTCGGCTTGCACCACCCACCACGGCGCCTCGGCGATATGGGTGCGCTCCAGCATGATTTCCTTGGCCTTTGTATAGGCTTCCCAGCGCCGCCGGGACTCCAGGTCCATGGGGCTGAGTTTCCATTGCTTGAGCGGGTCGTGGATACGGCTGAGGAAGCGCAGGTGCTGCTCCTGGTCGGAAATGGAGAACCAGTACTTGATCAGTTGGATGCCTGAGCGAGCCAGCATACGTTCGAACTCGGGCACAGTCCGGAAGAACTCTTCGTACTGAGCGTCGTTGCAAAAGCCCATGACCTGTTCGACGCCTGCGCGGTTGTACCAACTGCGATCGAGCAGGACGATTTCACCGGCGGCCGGCAAGTGTGAAACGTAGCGCTGGAAGTACCATTGGGTGCGTTCGCGGTCGTTCGGGGCGGGCAGGGCGGCCACCCGGCAGACCCGAGGGTTGAGGCGCTGGGTGATACGTTTGATGACTCCGCCTTTGCCGGCAGCGTCGCGCCCTTCGAAGAGGATCACCACCTTGTGGCCCGTCTTGACCACCCAGCTTTGCAGTTTCACCAGTTCGCCTTGCAGGCGGAACAGTTCGCTGAAATAGATTCTCCGGGCTTCTTTTGCTGATCCTTCTGGAGCCTGTTCATCGAACAGGGCATCCAGGTCGTGACCGTCTTCGGCCAGCTCCAACTCCAGTTCTTCATCGCTGTGATCGAGCAGTTCCCGGTGGATGCGCTGTATCAAGGTGTCGTCTATCGAGGACATGGGCGTGGGCTCGCGTTGTAGGAGATGGCGAAGTGTTAGTCGCAATTTGTTACGAGGCGATTACAGCAGCCGACGTGCCGTAGGCCTTATCTGAAGGACATAAGTGCACTTTGCCACTGCGCATTCATAAAACCGTAACAAGAATGTTGCAGAGTTCCCCGGCCCGTCATCACAAGGAATTTCTTTTAATGAAAAGTTTGATGAAGTCTGCTGCGCTCGCCGTTACGGTTTCTCTTTGTGCCACCTCGGCGTCCTTCGCTGCAGAGAACGTCCGTCTGACGGGGTCTGGGGCGAGTTTTCCAGCTCCGATCTACCTGACCTGGTTCAAGGATTTCAGCAAGAAATCCGACGGTGTCACTGTGGATTACCAATCCAAGGGTAGCGGTGCGGGCGTACAGGACTTCCTGAACAAAACCGTTGATTTCGCCGCCAGTGACTCGGCGATGAAAGAAGAAGACATCGCCAAGGTTGCCGAAGGCGTGCAGTTGTTGCCGATGACCGCCGGTGAAATCGTGCTGGCCTACAACCTGCCGGGCAATCCCAAGGGCCTCAAGCTGCCACGCGATGTGTACTCGAACATCTTCCTGGGCAAGATCACCAAATGGAACGATCCGCAGATCGTTGCCGCCAACCCGGACCTGAAACTTTCCGATACGCCGATCACTGTCGTTGTACGTGCGGACTCCAGCGGTACCACCGCGGTGTTCACCAAGCACCTGGCAACCATCAATCCAGACTTCAAGCAGGCGCTGGGCGAGGGCAACACCGTTAACTGGCCGGCCAGTGACAAGTTCATCAAGTCGCCGAAAAACGACGGCGTGACCGCTACCGTGCGTCAAACCCCGGGCTCGATTGGCTATATCGAATACGGCTTCGCCAAGCTCGCCAAGGTCGACTTCGCCCAACTGCAGAACAAGGCCGGCCAGTACGTCGTGCCGAACGCCGAAAGCGGTGCCGAAGCCCTGGCTGCGGTGAAGATGCCGGAAAACCTGGTGGCCTGGCTGCCGGATCCGGACGGTGCCAAGTCCTACCCGATCACGTCCTACACCTGGATGATCTTCCGCAAGGCCAACGGCAACCCGGCCAAGGCCAAGGCCATGCGTGAAATGGTCGAATACAGCCTCACCGAAGGGCAGAAGATCGCCGATTCGATGGGTTACATCCCATTGCCGGCGTCGGTCGTCGAGCAGGTTCGCAAGGCATCCGCCAACATTCAGTAACACCGTGAGGTCTCTCTCGGGGTGTGCCTCTGCGCCGCGCCGGGAGAGTTTTCCCCCTGTTCCGGACTTAGCCCATGAACAAACCTTTTGTCGTACCGGTTAATCCGGACTCTGCCTGCCAGCCACCCTCGACGAAGGATTTCCTGGTTGATCGCACTTTCCGTGCGCTAGCGCGCATCGGCGTGGTGCTGATTCTGGCGCTGGTATTTGCGCTGGTGTTCGAGGTGGGCCGCAAGGCGATTCCCGGCATGGAGAAACACGGTTTCGACGTGCTCCTGGGCAGCGTCTGGGACGTCAACCAGGGCAAATACGGCATCCTGCCGGCTATCTGGGGCACGCTCTACAGCGCCTTGATCGCGCTGTTGATCGCCGGTTTTTTCGGCGTCAGCATGGCAATTTTCCTGACCCAGGATTTCCTGCCGCCCAAGCTCGCCGCCATTTTCCGCACCATCGTCGAACTGCTCGCGGCCATCCCCAGCGTGGTTTATGGCCTGTGGGGGATCTACGTGGTGATCCCGGCGATCCGACCGTTGACAACCTGGCTGAACAGCGAGCTCGGCTGGATACCCTTTTTCGGCACGTCCCTGAGCGGGCCCGGGCTGCTACCGGCGGCGCTGGTGCTTGCGATCATGATTCTGCCAACCATCGCCGCCGTTTCGCAGGATGCGCTCACCGGCGTACCGATGAAAACCAAGCAGGCCGCCTACGGCATGGGGACCACTCACTGGGAAGCGATTCTCAAGGTGATGGTGCCTTCCGCTGCCACCGGCATCTTCGGCTCCCTGGTGCTGGGCCTCGGGCGCGCCCTGGGCGAGACGATGGCGCTGGCCATGCTGGTCGGCAACGCCAACAACATTTCCCTCTCGCTGTTTGCTCCGGCCAACACGCTTGCTGCCCTGCTGGCGTTGAACTTCCCCGAGGCCGGGCCGAACGAGATCGAGGTGTTGATGTATGCCGCCCTGGTGCTGATGTTGATTACGCTGATCGTGAACATTTTTGGTTCGATGATCATGATGTATGCCCAACGGGGTAATAAGTGATGACAGACCTCACTGCCGCAACAGACTTGACCGCGCCAGCGGGCGCGATGCCCAGCTTGCAGCGCAAGTTCGAAGGCCGCGCACTGCGCAGCCTGATCCTGACCACCCTGGTCTGGGCCGGCGCGCTGCTCGCCAGCGTGCCGCTGATTTCCGTGCTCTACATGCTGATCACCCGTGGTGGCGCGCGCCTGAATCTGGAAGTCTTTACCGAACTGCCACCGACCGGCTTCGAGATGGGTGGCGGCTTCGGCAACGCCATGGCAGGTACCTTCGTGATGGTCGGTATCGCGGCCGCCATCGCGGTGCCGATCGGCATCATGGCCGCCGTCTTCCTGGCTGAGCTGGGGCCGGACAGCAAATTGGGCAACGCCGCACGGTTTGCCGCGAAGATGCTCACCGGCCTGCCGTCGATCCTGGCCGGGGTATTTGCCTACGCCCTGGTGGTGATGACCACCGGTACGTATTCGGCGCCGGCGGGCGGCGTGGCGCTGGCCGTGCTGATGCTGCCGATCGTCGTGCTGACGGCGGAAGAGTCGATGCGCATGGTGCCCAAGATCATGAAGGATGCTGCCTATGGCATGGGCTGCACCCGCTCGCAGGTGATCTGGAAGATCGTCTTGCCAACCGGCATGCCGGCCATCCTCACGGGCGTCATGCTGGCCGTGGCACGTGCTGCGGGCGAGACCGCGCCGCTGCTGTTTACCGCGCTGTTCAGCAACTACTGGATTTACCACCAGGGCAACCTCGAGGTCATGAACCCGACGGCCTCCCTGGCGGTGCTGATCTACAACTTCTCCGGGATGCCTTTCGACAACCAGCTCGAGCTCGCATGGGCGGCCTCACTGGTGCTGGTGATGATCGTGCTGTTCGTGAACATCATCAGCCGTATTTTCGGCAAGCCCAAGTATTAAGAACGGGAGCATCTGATCTTGAACGTATCCACTGCGCAAATAGCCGCTCCGTTTGTCACCCAGGCACCTGTAGTCATGGACTGCAAACTGGACAAGATTTTTTATGGCAACTTCATGGCGGTCCGTGACAGCCATGTGCCAATCGAGAAAAACAAGATCACCGGGTTCATCGGTCCTTCCGGCTGTGGCAAGAGCACCGTGTTGCGCAGCCTCAACCGGATGAACGACCTGGTGAAAGGGTTCCGTTTCGAAGGCCACGTGCATTTCCTCGGACAGGACGTCTACGGCAAGGGTGTTGACCCGGTGGTCGTGCGCCGCTACATCGGCATGGTATTCCAGCAGCCGAACCCGTTTTCGATGAGCATTTTCGACAACGTCGCGTTTGGCCTGCGTCTGAACCGCTACAAGGGCGATATCGGTGACCGGGTCAAGCATGCGCTGCAAGGCGCCGCGCTGTGGGACGAAGTCAAGGACAAGCTCAAGGTCAGCGGCCTGTCGCTCTCCGGCGGCCAGCAACAGCGCCTGTGCATTGCCCGCGCCATCGCCACCGAGCCGGAAGTGCTGCTGTTGGATGAACCGTGTTCGGCACTCGACCCGATCGCTACCCGGCGGGTCGAGGAGCTGATGGTCGAGTTGAAGAAGGACTACACCATCGCCCTGGTGACCCACAACATGCAGCAGGCCATCCGCGTGGCTGACACCACGGCATTCTTTTCGGTGGATATTTCCCAGGGCACGCGCACCGGTTATCTGGTCGAGATGGGCCCGACGACGCAGATTTTCGACAACCCGCGTGAACAGATGACCGGCGATTACATCAGCGGCAAGTTCAGCTAAGCCACACATCAGGTCAAGGCCGCATCCCTGCAGAAGCCAAATGGATTTGGCGGGCATCCGGTAGACATTTACCAAGCGTTTTCCAAGGAGCACCAATGCCTGCTAAGCATCGCCTTGATTTGCCAGCGATTGAACGCGCACTACGGGAAGTGCAGGACCGCTTCGCCCAGCTGAGCCGGCACTTCACCGAGCCGCGTGACCCGTTGACCGATGAAGTGCTGCAGAATGTGCTTGAAGGTTATGCGTTGGTTGACGAATATGTTGCTCGCGGCGTCGACCTGTTCGATCTGCAGCAACTGAACCTGATGCTGGAGATCAACGCCACGGTGCTCTGCGGCCGGGACCCGGCGCGTCGGTTGGAATACGCCCATCACCTGGCAGCGACCGAGGCGCATTTCTTCAACAATGTTGAAGGAGGCATCAAGGATTTGTACAACTGGTATTGTGCCTATCGCAGCGAGTCGGTGTGGAAGCGCGCGGCAGGCGTCTATGTACGGATTCTCAGCAAGCCGCAGTTGTTCATCGAAGGTAACAACCGCAGTGGGTCGCTTATTGTCAGCTATCTGCTGATGCGCGCGGGTTTGCCGCCGTTTGTGCTGACACTGGAAAATGCCGAAGGCTATTTCAACCCGTCCTCGGTGATACGCAACTCTGCCAAGCACGGCGTCAAGGCGTTGTACGAATTGCCCAAGATCAAGAAAAAATACGCAGCGTTTTTGGAAGAACAGGCACCCGATCCAATGAAGTTTTTTCTCAAAGGCGAATCTTTGCCGCTTTCCCAAGGTGGCCATTGATGGACGTCAAATGCAGAACATTCAGCAGCCGGGTAGGGCAGGCCATCCGCGGCGCATTGCCGACGCAGCTGTTCAAGCGCCAGCGCATACGCATTTCCTTTGATATCGATGACACGCTCGCCTGCCAACTCCACCACTGCGAAGTCGAGCAAAGCCGGCTGCCCGCCTGCATTCACCGTTGGCTGGGTGAGCCGCTGCGCAGGGGCACCCGCTCACTGATCCGGGAACTGCGTCGCCAGGACTGCAGCATCTGGGTCTACACCTCGTCCGGCCGCACGCCGTCCTATATCCGCCGTTGGCTGCTGCTGTACGGCATCCGCGTCGACGGTGTGGTCAACAGCGTCCTGCACAACCGTGCCCTGACGGTGCATGGCCTGGAGAACTCACCCTCCAAGTACCCGCCGGCGTTCGATATCGACTTGCACGTCGATGATTCCGAAGGCGTGCAGCTCGAAGGCGATGACCATGGCTTTCGTGTTGTCGTGGTGCATCCGGAGGATGAGGGCTGGGCGCAGAAGGTGCTGGAGGCGGTCGCTGTTGTCCAGGCGCAGCTTGAATGGCAGCAGATGTTCAGGCCCAAAGGAGCCACGCCGCAACGCGCGGAAGCTTCCTTGTCTTGATGCGATGCGGCCTTACCGCAAAAAAAGGCGCCATGTTGGCGCCCCAGTGGTTCAGGTGATCTTGATTACAACCTTTCCAAATGCTCCTTTTGCCAGGTGCTCGTAAGCTTCCCGGGCTTTCTCGAACGGATACACCTGATCAATCACAGGGCGAATCCTGTGTTGGTTGAGAAATGCATTCATCCGCTCGAACGATGAGCGCGGCGCCACGGCAATACCGCGGATGGTTGTCTGGCGAAAGATCAGAGGCATCAGTTCGAGTTCCGTAGTCTGGCCGGTCAAAAAGCCGATCTGCGCAATCCGCCCGGATGCCTTGGTCGCTGCGATCGATTGATTGATGCCGCTGCCTCCAGCCACATCCAGCAGCAGATCCACGCCTTTACCATCGGTCAGCTTTAGCACTTCGTCTGCCCAGTTTGGCGTAGTCCGGTAGTTGACGCCTGCTACGGCTCCCAATCCCTTCACAGCTTGCAGATTTTCGTCGGTGCTCGACGTTGCGATGACCTTGGCGCCAAGCGCAGTTGCGATCTGCACGGCAAATATGGACACACCGCCAGTGCCTTGGACCAATACGGTTTGTCCAGGCTCAATCTGCCCGAAGTCCACCAGTGAATACCATGCCGTGAGCGCGGCAATCGGCAGCGTAGCGGCCTCTTCATCGCTCATGTTGTCAGGCGCACCCACGGCGCTGTCCTGATGGATGATCATGTATTCGGCCAAGCCACCGGGCAATGGTGATCCAAAACAGTAATCCGGCTCATTGGGTCCGGGTTCGCCATCCAGCCAACGGGAGTACAGGTGCGAGTTGACCCGATCACCGATCTTGAAGCGCGTCACACCATCGCCAACTGCGACCACTGTTCCGGCCGCATCACTTACGGGAATCAGCGGCTTGGGCACCTTATGCGGCTCATAAATGCCGTCGACGATGGCCTTGTCGCGAAAATTGAGCGAAACAGCGCCAACCTTTACCAGCAGTTCGCCAGGTCCCGGGCGTGGGGTAGCTGTCTCTTCCAGTTGCAGATTGTCGAGTCCGAAATCTTTTAATAGCCAGGCTTTCATTGTGAATCTCCAAACGAGTCAGTGATGGCAAACTGCCAAGGGTTCGCCTTGTGCACATGGTTCGCTTTTGGAGAGGCGCAATAAATGCGTGAAGAAAAACATGATTGTTATATTCTGCGGCAACAATAGCGTTCGCCAAGGCCTGACATCATGGAATTGCTGCAATCGATGCGCCTATTCGCCAGGCTTGCCGAACTCGGCAGCTTCACAAAAACTGCCGAGTCGCTGGATATAGGGCGGCCGCAGGTCACCCGTTCGATTCAAGAGCTGGAGACATCATTGGGTGTGCGCCTTTTCCAGCGCACGACCAGGAAGGTGGCGCTCACCGCCGAGGGCGAACGATTCTATGGGCGAGTACAGGAGATTCTTGCGGACATTTCTGCCGCAACTTCAATGTTCGACCGCACCGGGGCAACACTTACGGGCCGACTTCGCGTCGATATCCCGACCGCTTTCGCGCAAATGGATTTCATCAGAAGCCTGAAAGCATTCACCAGCACCTTCCCAGGCATAAACGTGATACTGGGCGTGACCGACCGAGCCGTTGACTTGATAGGAGAGGGCATCGACTGTGCGTTGCGCATAGGCGATTTACCGGACTCGACATTAGTCGCTCGCCCGGTTGCATTGGCGACGATGGTGACGTGCGCGGCGCCCGAATACCTTGCAAGGCACGGCGAACCCGAGACACTCGGCGACCTGATCGCCCATCGAGGCGTGAACTTCTTGTCCGGTCAGAGCAACAGGCCGTTGTCCTGGCATTTCATCGTAGAAGGTCAGGATCGAGCGTTTGTCAGTAATCCCGCCATCACCGTCACCGAATCGAATGCATACGTGCAGTGCGGTGTGTCGGGCTTCGGAATCATCCAGGCGCCAGGCATCGCTGTGGCTGGGTATCTGGAAAGCGGCGCTTTGGTGGAAATTCTAAGACCTTATCGACCAGCTCCGCGCCCGGTGTCGTTGCTATACCCAAGCCGGACGCACCTGGCGCCGCAAGTGCAGGTTCTTCTCGAATGGCTGCAAGCGCACTTTGTTCAGCTTCATCCCGAGTGGCTGGAACGGTAGAGCGTTCAGGAACATCTTTTGCCTGTCAGGGCGTACGGGATAGTCAGTCTGTCATGGCGCGATTCAAGGCATCGGCAACCCTTGGTGCGGGAGGGGCTGGCGCTCCAAATGCGCGGTGCTTTCTAAAAGGGGCCGCTACGCAGCCCAGCGGGAGCAAGCTCCCTCGCCACGGGGGGCTTGAGTCAGGGGAGTCAGTACGCCGGGACTGCTTCCTCGCGCTCAACTGTGGATGGGGAATACCGCGGGTAATCGGTGAATCCTTGTTCATTGCCGCCGTACAGTCCGGTGGCATCAAGAGCGTTGAGCGGCCAGCCATTGGCGATACGCTGGGGCAGGTCGGGGTTGGCGATAAACGGCCGGCCGAATGCGACCAGATCGCCCAGGCCCGACTCGATCAGGCGCGCCGCGCGGTCAGCAGTGTACAACCCGGCATAGATGATCCGGCCGGTGAAAGTGCTTCGCACCTCGCGCCGAAACGCCTCGGGCAGGTCCGGCGCATTCGGCCAGTCGGCTTCGGCGATCGACAGATAGGCGATGCCTGCCTGCTCAAGTACCTTGATGGCTTCGATGTAGGTCTGGTGCGGGTCGTCCTCGACGAAGCCGATGTACACGCGGTCTTCTTCGGTGCTGGTGAACAGCGGCGTGAAGCGCACGCCCACGCGGTCGGGCCCGACCACGACGCTGACGGCCCGGACCACTTCGCGCAGGAAACGCAGGCGATTGTGCAGCGAACCGCCGTAGTCATCGGTGCGCTGGTTGGCATGGGCGGAAATGAACTGATTGACCAGATAACCATTGGCCGCGTGGATCTCGATGCCATCGAAACCGGCCGCCAGGGCGTTGCGTGCGGCCTGGGCGTAGAGTTCGACCAGCGCCTTGATCTCGGCGACGCTCAGCTCGCGCGGAGTGGAGGGTTCGACCAGCGTGCCGGTGTCGGGACCGGTTTCGATAAAGGCTTTGACCTTTTTCGCCTGGATCGCCGACGGCGCGACAGGGGCGGCGTTGTCCGGTTGCAGTGCGCTGTGTGACACGCGACCGACATGCCAGAGCTGGGCAAAAATCACCCCACCTTCAGCGTGAACCGCCTCGGTGACGGTGCGCCAGCCATCGATCTGCGCCTGGCTGTAGATGCCCGGCGTCCAGGCATAGCCCTTGCCACGGGGCTCGATTTGGGTGCCTTCGCTGATGATCAGGCCGGCACTCGCGCGTTGTTGGTAGTAGCGGGCCATGAGGGCGGTGGGCACGTCACCGGGCTGGCCGCTGCGTTGACGGGTCAGGGGCGGCATGACGATGCGATTTTTCAGCGTCAGTGGGCCTAGCGAGGTGTGTTCGAACAGCGAGTTGTGTTTCATGAAAATATCCCTTGGTGCCGAACTATCGGCGCGATAAGGGCGGGAGACCTGCGACGTCTCCTGCGGGGACAGGCTCAGGCCTTGTTCAGCAGATCGATGAGGACCTTCGCGGCTTCGCTTGACGAACCCGGGTTCTGACCGGTGATCAGCAGGCCGTCACGCACCACGTAGGAGGACCAGTCGGCGCCTTTCGAATACAGGCCGCCGTTGGCCTTGAGCATGTCCTCGACCAGGAACGGCACGACATCAGTCAGGCCTACCGCGGCTTCTTCGGTATTGGTGAAACCGGCGACTTTTTTGCCCTGGACCAGCGGAGTACCGTCAGGCTTTTTCACGTGGCGCAGCACGCCAGGCGCGTGGCACACCAAGGCAACGGGCTTGCCGGCGGCCTGGAAAGACTCGATCAAGCGGATCGAGACCGGGTCTTCGGCCAGGTCCCACAGCGGGCCGTGGCCGCCTGGGTAGAAAACCGCATCGAAATCGTCTGGCGAGACGCTGTCCAGGCGCGCGGTGCTGGCAAGTAAGGCGGTCGCTTCAGGGTCGGCTTCGAAACGCCGGGTCAGGTCAGTCTGAAAGGACGGCTCGTTACTCTTCGGATCAAGCGGGGGCTGCCCACCCTCAGGCGAAGCCAGAACGATCTCGGCCTTGGCGTCGAGGAAGGCGTAGTAGGGCGCCGCCAGTTCTTCGAGCCAGAAACCGGTCTTGCGGCCGGTGTTGCCGAGGGTGTCGTGCGAGGTCAGTACCATGAGAACTTTCATTTCGGTTTTCCTGTTTGAGAGTTGTGCTGCGTTAGTTTGAATAGACCAGTCGTCTAGAATTCGGGCAAAAAAAACAAGCTGCAAAACGCGTCGCCCAAACCTCTGGGTGGGTGGCTTTCTCGAGCTGCTGCTTGGCGATGCGTAGAACGTGTGGCTACCTTAATTTCAAATTAGACCAGTCGTCTAGTGATATTTTTGTTTTTTCGCATCACGGTTTTT
Source organism: Pseudomonas sp. AGC41 (assembly GCF_057334555.1). NCBI lineage: Bacteria > Pseudomonadati > Pseudomonadota > Gammaproteobacteria > Pseudomonadales > Pseudomonadaceae > Pseudomonas > Pseudomonas sp. AGC41. The sequence continues at coordinate 47,437 of NZ_JBHFJB010000147.1, read as the reverse complement.
TTGGAGGAGCGTGCAGACAGGCTAACGCTGCCCAGGGCACGCTTCAGGAGAGGGGATAGGCAGATTTTGATGCCAGGAGAAAACGGTATCGATCAGGTAAGGCTGAGAATCTGGCGAGTCGTCGCCATCGCCGTCTCGAAAGGCTGGACACTCTTGGTGATCTTGACCATCACACTGGCGCCGACCCACAGCTGATAGAGGCTTTGCGCGACCGCATGAGGCTCGGCAACGGACTCCAGCGAGCCATCGGCGATTCCGGTCTCGATCGCCACGGCCAGGCGGTCGGTGATACCCGCGGTGCCGCGCTTGAGCACCGCGCGCATCGCCTCTGAAAGATCGGCGACTTCCACGCCCAGCTTCACCGCCAGGCATTTGCCCTGGCAATCCTGGAACGATTGAGTCTGTTGCCAGATGTCCCAGTACTTCATCAGACGCTGAGCCATCGTCAGGCCAGGCAGGGCGAGAACCTCGTCCAGCTCCGCCAGGTAGCTCGCGAAATAGCTTTCAAGCAGCGCTTCGCCGAAGGCGTCTTTTGAGCCGAAGTAGTGGTAGAAGGACCCTTTTGGCACACCCGCAGTGGCCAGGATTTCATTCAGGCCCACGGCGGAATAGCCTTTGGCGGCCATGATTCGTTGGCCTACATCAAGGATTTCCTGGCGGACGTCGGAGGTTTCGCGGGTCTTTGGGCTGCTCATGGGGGCGATCTTATTCTCTACTAGACGATCAGTCTACTATTGCTCATCCGCTTGCTTGTTCGCCACCCTCGGACTCTCCGCGTGCGTTTCCCGGATGCTTTAGTGTTATTGCGCGCCAGCCTGGTGTTGCGTTTCGGGCGCGGTGGCATGGCTTCCACAGGGTGAAAGCCATGCCGCTCATGGCGCAACCGCGCATTGATTGAATCAGTTCAAGGCTTGAGCACCACCTTCACGCAGCCGTCTTTTTTGTCCCGGAAGGTCTTGTACATGTCCGGGCCGTCTTGAAGGCTCACGGTGTGAGTGATGACGAAGCTTGGATCGATCTGCTCCTCCTGGATGCGCTGGAGCAGATCATCGGTCCAGCGGTTCACATGGGTCTGACCCATCTTGAAGGTCAGGCCCTTGTTCATCGCGGCGCCGAACGGAATCTTGTCGATCAAACCGCCGTAGACGCCAGGGATCGACAAGGTGCCAGCGGGGCGGCAGACGTACATCATTTCCCGCAGCACGTGGGGGCGGTCCGACTCGAGCATTACCGCTTGCTTGACCCGATCATAGATGGAGTCGAACGAACGGGTAGCGTGGGATTCCATGCCTACCGCGTCGATGCATTTCTCCGGCCCCTTGCCTCCCGTCAGCTCGGCCAGGCGGTCCAGCACGCTTTCTTCATCAAAATTGATGGTGATGGCGCCACCGGCCTTGGCCATGGCCAGTCGCTCGGGCACGTTGTCGATGCTCACCACTTGTCTGGCCCCGAGGATCACCGCGCTGCGCACCGTGAACTGGCCTACCGGGCCGGCGCCCCAGATGGCCACGGTGTCGGTTGGCTGGATATCGCATTGCACGGCGGCCTGCCAGCCGGTGGGGAAGATGTCGCCAAGGAACAGCACTTGCTCATCGGTCAGGCCGTCCGGGATGACCACCGGGGTGAAGTCCGCGTAAGGCACGCGCACATACTCGGCCTGGCCACCGGGGTAGCCCCCGGTCAGGTGGGTGTAGCCAAACAGGCCCGCCGTGGTGTGGCCGAAGGCCTTGTCGGCCAGGTCCTTGTTGCGGTTGCTGCGCTCGCACACGGAGAAATTACCCCGCCGGCATTGATCGCACTCACCGCAGCAAATGGTGAAGGGGACCACCACGCGATCGCCGATCTTCAACTTTTTGTTGGCCGATCCGACTTCCACCACTTCGCCCATGAACTCGTGGCCCATGATATCGCCGTGTTTCATACCGGGCATGAAACCGTCATACAAGTGCAGGTCCGAGCCGCAAATGGCGCACGAAGTGACTTTGATAATCGCGTCTCGCGGGTGTTCTATCGTCGGATCGGGAAGATGGTCATCACAGCGGATATCTTTTTTTCCATGCCAGCGTAGCGCTTTCATTTGATATACCTCCGGGGGTGGATCGGTACGCTAGCCACCAGGTAATTCCGTCGCGCACCTGTTGATGTTTTCGGTCGAAGAAGAACCGCACAAGTTCAAATCTTGTTTCCACGGATCAACAAGAACGCGATAAACGGCGAGGCGTGCCACGAAGTGAAAGGCGCGAGAACCCCGCACAAGCCAAGGCGTCAGATACGCAGAGACGGCTGTCCGGGTATTGCATCCAGGCTGGCGGATCTGAAGTAAACGGCTACGTTGTAGAAGGCTAAATTCTCGGGGAATCCCATCGACACTGTGAGGTTCAAGCATGACCAGCTCAAACATCAGCGGCGGCGCGGCGCTACGTGCCGGTACCGGCAAAACCTTCGTGGACCTGGACGGTTATAACAACACCGCCAAGATAGCCGTAGGGCCGGACGGCAAGATCTGGCTTGCCGGAACGACCTGGGTGGAGACCGGCCAGTGGGAGTACGAAGGCTACAGGGCTTCTTTGCTGCGCCTTAACGCCGACGGCACGATCGATAGCACTTTCAGCGACGATGGTAAAACCTTGCTGCCTCGCGACATCTACCCGGGCGAAGGTTATAGCGCAGCCGTACAGGCAGACGGCAAGTTCCTGATCGTCTACCCGCATTTTTCTGCACCGAGCATCGTCATGGTCCGCCTGAACACCGACGGTTCGCTGGATCAAAGCTTCGGCGTCAATGGAACGGCTACCGCTCCGGCAGCTTGGGGTGATTCCGCCAGCGCGACCGTACAGCCTGACGGCAAGATTCTCGTGGCGAATCATGACTCTTATGACCAGCATTTTTCTGTCAATCGCTTCAACCCCGACGGAACGGTCGATTCCAGTTTCAACGGCGGCACTGCCGTGGAGTTCACTGTTCCGGGCCTCAGCCCATTGGAAGGCTTTGGCCTGACGCTGCAGGCCGATGGAAAAATCCTCGTGCCCGGCTACAACGGCGCGTTTGTGGTCGCGCGGTTGAATCCTGACGGGTCCCTCGACACAGGTTTTGGCACGGATGGCACGGCCGAGATTGAAGTAGCTGGAATGGCGAAATCGATTACCGTGCAGGCCGACGGCAAGATATTGGTAGCGGGTTACAACGAGGAGGAGGGAACCGGATTCGACTTCAAGATCATCAGGCTGAACCAGGACGGGACCTTCGACGCAAATTTTGGCAACAATGGCATCGCTGTATTCGATCTCGCCGGTGGCAGGGATTCGGCCCGGGATATCACGGTGCTCCCGGACGGTAAGATCCTGGTAGCCGGGCAAAGCAATTATTTTGGCAATGATGACTTCAGCATCATCCGGCTGAATCCTGACGGAACCCTGGACACCACCTTCGGCGCTCTGGCAGGTGTGTTGCCGCAGATTGATGGAAGCGCGGGCGCCGATGTTCTTTATGGCTCCTACGTCCCGGAACTGCTCACTGGTCATGATGGCAACGACCTGCTCGACGGAGGAGGGCAGCGTGATGTTCTCCATGGCGGAGCCGGTGCCGATGTGTTCCGAATCAACTCCATCGGCGACAGCTACCGCACCGACTCTCAGGCCGTGAGCGATCGCATCGCTGATTTCGATCCTGGCCAGGACCTTATCGACCTGTCCTCTTTGGGCTTCAGCGGGCTGGGCAACGGGCTCGACGGGACCCTGGCGGTCTCTGTCAATGACAGCGGAACCCGCACCTATCTGAAAAGCTTTGAAGCGGACGGGCAGGGCCATCGTTTCGAACTGACACTCAACGGCGATCTCTCTCAGGTTCTCAACGAAACCAACGTAGTGTTGAGTCGCACGCTGATCCAGGGAACGGAGTCGGCCGATCGGCTGAAGGGCTCGGCGGCGGGCGACGTGCTCAGCGCCGGCGGCGGCGACGATGTCGTCTCGGGCGGCTTTGGGCACGATGTTCTTGATGGAGGGTCGGGGCGCGACGTGCTGACAGGGGGTGAGGGGGCCGATGTATTCCGCTATGGATCCCTGGAGGACAGCTTCCGTACCGCGGATGGAAATTTCCAGGACCGGATTCTCGACTTCGACCCGGATACCGACAAGATAGACGTCTCTGCGTTAGGCTTCACCGAGTTAGGGAAAGGCTACAATGCGACGCTGACGGCCGTGCTGAGTGAGGACGGCCAGCGAACCTTCCTGAAAAGCTACAGCGCCGACGAACAGGGACGTCGGTTCGAAATCACGTTGCAAGGCGATGTAGTGGCGCAACTTGGAGACGATGATTTTATCTTCGCTTCGGGTGATGAGCCTTTTACCGAGCTGCAGCTTCTGGGGGTCGCTGCGCCTGAGCAGTTTGGGTGATCCTCCCCTCGACAGTCTGAACCACCTCCGTTGAATTTTCCCTGAAAACAAAACCGGCCCCTGCCACGGGGCCGGAACCGCTCTCGCCGACATTCAGATGAACCAACGCAAGGAACAGCGCTCAATGGATTGCATCATCCGCAAGGCAACGAGTACCGACGCCACGGCAATCAGTCTGGTCGTCGCAGCGGCACTGCGCGAATCCAACGCTCAAGACTATTCGCCAGAGATCATCGAGCAGGTGCAGCAGAACTTTTCACCCGCAGCGATCCTGAACTTTCTCGGCCAGCGAGAGGTATACGTCGCAAGCAGTGACGGTGAGATTGTCGCAACAGCGAGTCTTGATGGAAACGTCGTCCGAAGTGTGTTCGTTGCGCCTGCCTGTCAGGGCAGAGGCATAGGGCGTCAGCTGATGGCAACGATTGAGTCGGGGGCCGTGCGCAGTGGTGTGGAGCGGCTACGAGTTCCTTCCTCGATCACCGCGCAAGGCTTTTATTCTTCTCTGGGTTTCGAAAAGATCCGGGACGAGTTTCATGGCGCGGAGCGCACCATCATCATGGAAAAAAAACTGGGCAGGTAATCCTGCCCTCATCAAAAAAACCTCAAAGCAATCTTAGATGCCAGAATCTCCTGGTTAGATCGTTCTGGAGATCCCCATGCTGCACGCATTCGAACAACGGCTCGACCCTTTTCCACCTGACGAAGTCCCACCGCCACCAGATGGCCTGGCGCGGTTTTTGTGGGCCTGCACGCGGGGCGCCCGCGGTTATATCCTCGCCTTCGCGCTGCTCAGTGCCGGCGTGTCGATCTATGAAGCCTGGCTGTTTTCGTTTCTCGGACAGGTCGTCGACCTGCTCTCGACCTGGCAGGCCGGCGGCGATGCGGCGGGGCAGGAGAGTCGGGTGCTGTGGGGCATCGGCATCATGTTGGTGACCAGTATCGGGCTGGTCGCGTTGCGCACGATGGTGCAGCACCAGGTATTGGCCATCAACCTGCCGTTGCGGCTGCGCTGGGACTTTCATCGGCTGATGCTGCGGCAGAGCCTTTCGTTCTTCTCGGATGAGTTCTCCGGCCGGGTCACCACCAAAGTGATGCAGACGGCGCTGTCGGTGCGCGAGGTGCTGTTCACCCTCATCGAGATCGTCCCCGGGATCGGCGTGTATTTCATCGCGATCATCGCCCTGGCCGGCGGTTTTGACCTGAAGCTGATGTTGCCTTTCATTGCCTGGGTAGTGTTGTTCGGCCTGGCCATGCGCTACTTCGTGCCGCGCCTGGAAAAAGTGGGGCAGGAGCAGGCCAACGCGCGCTCATCGATGACCGGGCGGGTCTCGGACGCCTATACCAACATCACCACCGTAAAGCTGTTCTCCCACTCCAAACGCGAAGCACACTTCGCCCGCGCCGCCATGGAAGATTTCAAGCAAACCGGCTTTCGCCAGATGCGCCTGGTCAGCCAGTTCGAAATCGTCAATCAGGCACTGGTGGTTGCCTTGATCCTCGGGGCCGGCGGTTACGCCCTGTGGTTATGGCACCAAGGCGAAGTAGGCACCGGCGCCGTGGCGGCGATCACCGCCATGGCGTTGCGTATCAACGGGATGTCGCACTGGATCATGTGGCAAATGACCTCGCTGTTCGAAAACATCGGCACTCTGCAGGACGGCATGGAAACCTTGACGCGCGGACCCAAGGTTCAGGATGCGCCGGACGCCGGCGTGCTGGTTACCACCGGTGGTGCGGTGACCTTCGACAATGTCAGCTTCAATTACAACGGCGAACGCCAGGTGCTCGATGGCCTGAGCCTGAACATCCGGCCGGGTGAAAAAATCGGCCTGGTAGGTCGCTCCGGTGCCGGAAAATCCACGCTGATCAACCTGCTGCTGCGCTTCTATGACGTGGACAGCGGTGAGATTCGAATCGATGGGCAGAACATCGCGCATGTCACGCAAGACAGCCTGCGCAGCGCGATCGGCATGGTCACTCAGGATACGTCCCTGCTGCACCGGTCGATCCGCGACAACATTGCCTACGGCCGCCCCGACGCCACCGATGAGGAAATACGCAATGCCGCAGCCAGCGCCCAGGCCGATGGGTTCATCAATCAACTGAGCGACAAGCAAGGCCATAGCGGTTACGACACCCTGGTGGGAGAGCGCGGCATCAAACTTTCGGGCGGCCAGCGGCAACGCATCGCCATCGCCCGGGTCATGCTCAAGAACGCCCCGATCCTTTTACTGGACGAGGCCACCAGCGCACTCGATTCGGAAGTCGAAGTGGCCATCCAGGAAAGCCTCGATGAAATGATGCAGGGCAAGACCGTGATCGCCATCGCCCATCGGCTGTCCACGATCGCGGCGATGGACCGGCTCATCGTCATGGATGAAGGGCGGATCATCGAACAAGGCACCCACGCCGAATTGCTCGGGAAGAACGGCACCTACGCGCGATTGTGGCATCACCAGAGCGGCGGGTTTCTGGGGGAGGATCAGGGAGTGGTCGAGGCCGTGGAGTAGGCGAGGGCGATGGCTGTTCACTGGAACGGCCGACACATCACTTCTGCACGCCAGCCACCCGACGACCGCTCATGAAACACAAGAAACCACCCATGGCGGTCAGTGCGCTCAAGGCATAGAACATCGTCGGCGCCGGAGTTTGCAGCAGCAGGTACCCGCAGATCACCGGGCTCAGTGCACCACCAAGGGCTGCCAGGTTTTGTGCGCCATAGTAGCTGCCACGGAGTTCTTCCGGGGCCAGGGTATCGACGAAGAGGAATTCGGCCGGGTAGATGATCATCTCCCCTAGGGTGAATATGAACATCGCCACGCACCAACTGAGCATGTCGTCGGCCAGGCTGAAGCCGATCAGGCCAACGATGAACAGGCTCGTGCCCGCGGCAATCCAGTAGCGCAGCTTTTCGCGATCCAGGAACCGGCCGATCTGGTACTGCAGCAGGATCACCGTGATCGCGTTGCAGGCGAGCAGGGCGGCCATGATTTCCAGCGCGCGTTTGGAATCATGGGTCACCAGCAGGTATTGCGACAGGTAAAGAGTGAAACGACCGTGCACCACCGTGCTCAAGAGGCAGCCGCACGTGAACATGATCAGGGTGCGGTCGTTTTTCAGGGTGACCAGGGTCTTGAGAAAGCTTGGCGCTGGGCCAATGGCCGGTGTCGCTGCCCTGGGGATGCCGGTCATCAGAAAGATGCTGAAAAACGCGATGCCGCCAGCAATGAGGAACGGCGCGATCGGGTAGACACCGGCAATCACCACGCCGAGCATCGGGCCGGTGGCGTAGCCGATGTTGGTCAGGGTGTAGCGCAGGGAAAAGGCCTTGGCGCGCTGGCCGATAGGCAGGTTTTCGCTGAGGATTGCCTTGGAGCCGATCAGGAACAGCGCTGACGCGGTCTCGGTGATCACCACGGTCAGCGTGGTCAGGTAGAGGTTTTCGGCAAAGGTCAGCAGTACGAAACCGACGGCGCTGGAAAGCATCGCCAGGATCAGCAGTCGGCGCTTCTCCAGGCGGTCGATGACATATCCACCATAAAGGGCCAGCAAGGTGGCGATGAACACCGCGATGCCGAGCAGCAAGCCGACGTCCTGTTGGTTGAGGCCCAGCTTGTTGCTCAAGAATAGCGTGAGCAACGGGCTGGTAATGGCGCGACTGACCACGATGGTCAGGGAAACAATCATCAGGCGCCGAATAACGAGTGAGTAAGTGGCCACGGAGATGCAAATATCCTTATTCAGATCAAACGTGATCCCGATAATGCCGTTCATAAACCGCTGCGGGATGATCCTCGGCGACTGGCCCCGCGGTGTCTGACCACCATTGCGCGACCTCGGCGCCGGTGGCGATCCACACGTCATTGTGCCGTTGGATGCCCTCGAGCAGTTCGCGCAACACGCCTATCCGTCCCGGCGTAGCGATGATTTCCGGATGCAGGCGCAGCACGTAGCAGAGGCCGAACCGATGAAAACCGGCGAAGTCCAGCTGCAGGTTGCCCAAGGTGTGGCTATAGGACGCGATCCGCGATTGTGCGGGTGGTACCGCCGGGCTCAAATTGAAGGCGAAGTAAGGCTCGTCCTCCAACTCATAGTGCAGCGGTACTTCAATCACACTCGGTGCGGTCGGGTGAGCGAATGGCAGGTCATCGCCGCGCCACGACGACGACCAGCGAATGCCCTGATCCCTCAAGGCTTCGATGAACCCCGGTGCACCGTTGCCCGCCGGGATTCGAAAACCGGTCGGGCGCAGGCCGGTCAGCCGGGCCAGGGTCTCGCAGCCCTTGGCGATATCGTCGCTTTGGGCGGCCAGGTCCAGTCTGTCGTAGTCCTGATGGCGATAGCCGGCGCAACCGATTTCATGGCCGTCGGCCTGAATCGCCTGAAGGAGCGCGGGGTTTTCCTCGGCAACGATACCGGGGACAAACCAGCTGGCGGACACCCCGAGCTGCTTGAACAGGCCGAGCAATCGCTCGACGCCACGTTGGGTGCCGTAGCGCCATACCGACAGCGTCTTGTCGCGCCCGGCGACCTCCGGGGCCTGGGTGAGGATGCCGTGAATGTCGTTGTAGTCGACAGTCAGTACCACCGCGCAGCGATAGCCTTTCGGCCAGAGAGGGGAGTCAGCCATGGTGATGCTCCTTCAGCCACCACCGGGCAACGTCGCGGCAGGTGGCGAACCACACGTCGTCGCGCGTGCGCATGTGCTCGAAGAGTTTTTCCAGTAGCAGGATGCGTCCCGGCTTACCGGTAATCTTGGGGTGGAAGAGGGTGGTCAAGCATAATCCCTCGTCCATTGCGCCGTCGTATTCGCGGCACCAGTTATCCAGGGTCAGCGCGTAGCTGGCCGTGCGGTCGAGGCCGGAAGGGAAGTTCGGCGCGCGGGTGTAGGCGAGGGAGGCGTAGTCGTCCATTTCCCAGCGGCCGGGAATTTCCACCAGTGGCGTGTCGAACCCCGGCACGTTCACCAGGTATGGCCGGTCATCGCCGCGCATGCTGCTGGAATAGCGCACGCCGGCTTCCACCAGCATCGCCGGGGTTTCAGCGCGCCAGTCGCCGGACGGCGTACGAAAGCCTTCGGCGCGGATGTTCAGATGCTTCCAGAACACCTCGCGGCAGATATTCATCACGTCCCTTTGCTGATCCAGCGTCAGGGCATAAAAGGACTCGTGCCGGTAGCCGTGATAAGCCACCTCATGCCCGCGCTCGACGATCGCCTGGCACTGTCTCGGCCAGTTCTCCACGACCCAGGCCGGGACGAAGAACGTCGTCGGAATCTGGAACTCCTCGAGCAGGTCGAGCAGCCGCGGTAGCGCCCGATAAGGGCCATAGCCGCCGAAACCGAAGTACTCGGGCTTGCGCCAGATCGAGCCGTTGAGCATGGCATCACCGGTCGGACCATCAAGGTCGAAGGCCAGGGCCAGACAGGCCTTGTGCGGGCCGGGCCAGGTGGGTTGGGGCGAGGAGGACATCTGTAGTGCTCCGGTAATCTTCAAGTAAACCGACAGCCCCTGTGGGAGCGAGCCCGCTCGCGAATGCGGTGGTTCAGCCAACACTGATGTTGAATGAGATACTGCTTTCGCGAGCAGGCTCGCTCCCACATGGGATTGGGAATGTCAGCTCCGTTACTTCCCGGCGTTGATGGTCACGGTCTTGATCGCACCCAGTTCCAGGTCCCATTTCTTGAGGATCGCCTGATAACTGCCGTCATCGATCATGCTTTGCAGCGCAACCTTCACCGCTTCACTGAGCTCAGGTTTTTTCTTGCTCACGCCCATACCGGTGAACTGCTCGGAGATCGGCAAGCCCACGGTCTTGTACATGTCCTTTTCCTGGGTCTTGAGGTAGGGCAGGGTTTCGCTGCCTTGCATGGCCGCATCGATGCGGCTCTGGCGCAATTGCGCGCGGGCATCGGCGGAACCCTCGGTGCCGACCACGTTGATCGCAGGCTTGCCGGCGGCTTCACAGTTGGCTTTGCTCCACTCGGCGATCTCCGCCGGGAAAGTGGTGCGGCGGCTGGTGCCGACCTTCTTGCCACACAGGTCGATGATCTCGTTGGTGTCCTTGTTTTTCTGCAGGGTGTAGAACTGCGGCCCGCTGGTGAAATAGTCGACGAAGGTTACGCTGGCCTGACGCTCGGCGGTGTCGGTCATGCCCGACAGCACCATGTCGACGCGGCCGGTGGTCAACGCATTGATCATTTGCTCGAAGCCGGTTTCCTGCCATTTGATCTTCACGCCCAGGCGTTCGGCCAGGGCATTGCCCAGGTCGTAATCAAAGCCGGTGAGGGTATTGGTGGTCGGGTCCTTGAAATCCATCGGCGGGTAGTTCGGCATGATCGCTACGACGATTTCGCCCTTGGCCTTGATGCTGGCCGGCAATTGGGCAGCGAAGGAGAAGCCGGATGCCATAACGCCTGCGAGTACTGCTGGAATAACGAAGTTCTTCATGGTCGTTCTCTTATGAGTGTTGTGAGCGCCAATGGGCGCCTAGGTTCGAACGGCAGAAATGAAGCTCTGGGTGCGAGGGTTTTGCGGACTTATTAGTATTTCTTCGGGGCTTCCAGCCTCCACGATCTGCCCGCCGTCCATGAACACCATGCGGTTGGAAACCTCGCGGGCGAAGCCCAGTTCATGGGTGACGACGATCATGGTCATGCCGGTCTGCGCCAGATCGCGCATCACCGACAGCACCTCACCGACCAGTTCCGGGTCGAGTGCCGAAGTGGGTTCATCGAACAGCATCAGCTTGGGGCGCATGGCCAACGCGCGGGCAATGGCGACACGTTGCTGCTGACCACCGGAAAGCTCGATCGGGTAGCTGTGGTGCTTGTCGGCCAGGCCGACGCGGGCCAGCAACTCCAGGGCTTCTTCATGGGCCTCTTTGGGTGAGCGCTTGAGCACCTGGCACGGGCCTTCGATGATGTTTTGCAACACGGTCATGTGCGGGAACAGGTTGAACCGCTGGAACACCATGCCGGTGGCCAGGCGCTGGCGGGCGATCTGCGTTTCGTTGAGTTCGTGCAGCTTGTTGCCGACGATCCGGTAACCCACCAGCTCGCCATCGACCCACAGACCGCCCTTGTCGATTTTTTCCAGCTGGTTGACGCAGCGCAGCAAGGTGCTCTTGCCCGAGCCGGACGGGCCGATGATGCACAGCACTTCGCCTTGCTCGACCTCGATATTGATGTCCTTCAGGGCGTGGAACTGGTCGTAGTATTTGTTCAGGCTCACGGCCTTGACGATGCTTCTCATGTGCGGCTCCTCAAGAACGCTTGCCGGCGCCGCGAGCGAAACGACGCTCCAGCCGGCTTTGGCCAAAGGATAGGACGGTGACCGTGGCCAGGTACCAGATCCCGGCGACAATCAGCAGCTCCATCACGCGGGCGTTGGCGTAGTAGATGTTCTGCGCGTTGTAGAGCAGCTCCGAGTACTGGATCACGCTCGCCAGCGAGGTCATCTTCACCATGCCGATGAACTCGTTGCCCACTGGCGGGATGATGATCCGCATGGCCTGGGGCAGGATGATCCGGCGCAGCGCTTGCAGGCGCGGCATGCCGATCGACTTGGCGGCTTCATACTGCCCGGTGTCCACCGAGAGCAGGCCGGCACGGACCACTTCGGCGGTGTAGGCACCCTGGTTGATGCTCAGGCCAAACAGGGCGGCCACGAACGGAGTCATCAGGCTCACGGTGTCCATTTCAAATACACCGGGGATGCCGATGGTGGGGAAGATCAGCGCGAGGTTGAACCACAACAGCAGTTGCAGAATCAGCGGCGTACCGCGAAACAGCCAGGTGTAGGTCAGCGCCACGTAGCGCAGGATCGGGTTGGCCGACATGCGCATGATCGCGGTGATCACGCCGAACACGATACCCAGCGCCATTGCCAGTACCGCCATGACGATGGTGTTGAGCAACCCCCACATGATCGCCTCGGAAGTCAGGAACTGGCCGATGTACGACCATTCGATCTTGCCTTCGGCGAAGGCGCGCACCAGGCCGATGAGCGCGATAACGATCAGCGTGGCGAAGAAGATCCGCCCGTAATAACGCCGGGGCACATGATCGTACTGGGTAATGTCGAACTGGTTTTCCGCCAGCTTGCGCTCCGCCTGGAGTCGTTCTGCCTGTGTCTGGCTCATGTTGGTTCTCCGTACGCTTTTTCCAGATCCACCACATTCCCCTGTGGGAGCGAGCCTGCTCGCGAATGCGGTGGGTCAGTCAACATTGAATTAATC
>NZ_JBHFJB010000147.1:0-34788 GCF_057334555.1 Pseudomonas sp. AGC41 | reverse complement strand
GGCTCCCCCCCACACGTTTTGCGTCATGACCTAAAGGCGGAATCCTTGATACTCCTCGGTCCACGTTTGCTGGACGGCGAGGGCGCTTTTCAGCCGACCAAGCTGTTCACGCACCTGTTCTGGCGCAGTGCCGCCCCAGCCATTGCGGGCGGCGATGGCAGCTTCCAGGGTCAGGCTTTCGCGTACTTCCGGAGTGAGGCGCGGGTCGATTTCGGCCAGCAGTGCCGGGGAGGCTTCCCACAGTTCGATGGCGTGTTTCTCGCAAGCCTGGACCAACGCACCGGTGATCTCGTGAGCCTCCTTGAACGGCACGCCGCGTACCGCCAGCCAGTCGGCGACTTCGGTGGCGAGGGTAAAACCCAGCGGTGCCTGGCGACGCAGCTCTTCGACGTCGACCTTCATCGTCGCCACCATCCCGGCCATGGCCGGCAGCACCAGCAGCAAGGTGTCGACGCTGTCGAGCACGCCGTGCTTGTCTTCGCTCAAGTCGCGGTTGTACGACAGTGGCAAGGATTTGAGCGTGGACAGCAGCCCGGTCAGATTGCCAATCAGGCGACCCGCCTTGCCCCGCGCCAGTTCGGCGATGTCAGGATTCTTTTTCTGCGGCATGATCGAGCTGCCGGTGGCGTAGGCATCGTCCAGCGCGATCCAGCGAAATTGCCGCGACGACCACAGGCAGAATTCTTCGGCGAGACGCGAAATGTTAATGCCGAGCATGCTGGCGATGAACAGGAACTCAGCGACGTGATCGCGGCTGGCCACCGCGTCGATGGAGTTCTCGCATACACCGCTGTAGCCCATCTCCTTTGCCGATTGCTGAGGTAAACGAGCGATCGCCGAACCGGCCATGGCCGCCGCACCGAGCGGTGACAGCGAAGTGCGCGCGTCCCAGTCCACCAGGCGCTGCACGTCGCGCAGCATCGATTGGGCGTGGGCCAGCAGGTGATGGGCAAACACGATCGGCTGTGCCTGCTGCAGGTGAGTGAAACCGGGGCAGATGCTTTCGATGTGCTGCTCGGCCTGGTTCACCAGCGCTTGCTGCAAGCCCAGCACTTCAACGGCCAGGGTGCGTACGTGGTCACGCAGGAACAGCCGCAGGTCGTTGGCCGTCTGGTCGTTGCGCGATCGCCCGGCCCGCAGCTTGCCACCGAGTGCACCGAGGCGCTCGGTCAGCAGCCGCTCGATGAACGTGTGGACGTCTTCATCGTCCAGGGTCGGGGCGATGATGCCAGCGCGGTAGTCCGTACCGATGCGCTCCAACGCGTCGAGCATGGTCAGGGTTTCTTGCTCGTTCAGCAGTCCGGCACGCTGTAATTCCCGGGCATGGGCCTTGGAGCCGGCGAGGTCGTACGGGGTGAGCCGAAAGTAGCGTTCAGGGCAACGGGAGAGGGCCGCCAAGGCTTCGGAAGGACCGCTTTTGAAACGCGCCCCCCAGAGACGGTCGGTGGAGTGGGACATTGTTGTTTTCCTCGTCGGTAACGCGAACTGAAACGGGTACTCCAGGCCGCAGCATCGCCACAAAACAAGCGAACGAAGTCAGGCCAGAGCAGTTTTCAAGAGGGCAGTTGCATCGGTGCGAGTACTGATCGAAGTGTCAGCTTTTAATGTTTTGCGATCAGCGCCTTGGCACTGATGTTCTGGATTTAATGGCGGTTGCCAAGCCTGGTTTTCTGTGTTCATTATTATTAGGCCAGCGTGTTTTTGTTGTGGGCACAGGTTGTTGAATTGGGCGTCAGAGGTAAATAAGCATTATGGAAACCCCACTTTCCAATTCCGGAAACCCGCCGCCGAAAACGCCGCAACGGGCACCGCTAGCCCTCAGCGGGCTGGACTTCAAACTGCTCAAAGTGTTCAAGGCCGTGGTCGAGGCAGGGGGCTTCAGTGCCGCGCAAAACGAGCTGAATGTAGGATTGGCCGCCATCAGCAAGCAGATTTCCGACTTGGAAATCCGCATCGGCATGCGCCTCTGCACACGAGGGCGCGAGGGCTTTCACCTGACGGAAGAGGGGCGCCTGGTGTATCAGGCGTCAATCGATTTATTTGCCTCGGTCGACAACTTTCGCGATCGCCTTAGTTCCGCGCAAAACGAACTTGTCGGTGACCTGGGCGTGGGCGTTATTGATAATACGATCTCTGACGAAAATTCACCGTTAGTTGCGGCGCTCAGGCGCATGAACGAACAATCGCCGAAGGTCAGGTTTCAACTTCAGGCCAGCCAACTCGACGAGGTTGAAAGAGGCGTCGTCGAAGGGCGGCTGGTGGCGGGAATCGTGCCGATCTATCAAAAACGCGAGGAGTTCGACTACTACGAGCTGTACGAAGAACGCTCGGAAGTCTATTGCGCCCTCGGCCACCCGTTGTTCAGCATGGCGGAGGCGGACATGGGCGAGGATGTGCTCAAGGCCCACGAATGCATCAACCATCGTTACGCGATTCATCGCGACAAACTGAAGTTTGCCCACTACGACAGTTTTTCTGCCTCGGCCACCCAGGTGGAGGCCGTTGCGCTACTGATCAAAACGGGGCGTTTCCTAGGATTCCTACCCCGGCATTACGCCGCGCCGATGGTGGCGCGGGGCGAGTTTCGCGCGGTACGGCCGGATCTGATCAACATCGTCACCCCGTTCAGTCTGATCCTGCGTCACAACACGGTGCGCAGCCCGCTGGTCAAGGCGTTTGCCCAAGCGCTGGGCGTGGATCTGAAGGCTCCGGTCTGACTGCTCTAGGCGCCAGGGCTGATCTCGACTCGATCAACTTTGATGCCTTCTGAACGCTGCATGGTTTCCGGAACCCCAACCCATAACAGCAAAAACGCTGCCCCGGCGACGCCAGCAAGCGTCAGGAAAGCCGCATCGTATCCGGCCGCTTCGACCACAAATCCCGCCAGGCCATTACTCAACGCCGCACCGAGGCCAAACACCGTAGTGAGTGCGCCCAAGCTGATGTTGAAGTGGCCGGAACCGAGCGTTAGATCCTTGACCATGACCGGGAACAACGCGCCGAAAAGACCGGCGCCGACACCGTCGAGCAGCTGTACCGTGACCAGCCAGTACGGATCATCCGCCAAGGTATAGGTATATCGCCAGATACGGCCCGAGACCGTCGCGCACATCGGCGAGAAAGAAGTTGAGGCTGTCGAGCGACAGGTTGTTGCGGCGATCCAGATGGGCAGTCACGGGGGGAGTCTTTTCGATGTGAGGTTCGGCGAAATTGACTCAACCTCGGCGAGGCTAGAGACCCGTGTAGTGGGGATTAGTTGCAGGGGCGCGGATCGGGAACCTAAACGTCAGCCGTAAACACTTCGTTTAACATAATATACATTATGCGTAACAGGATGTTTCGCTTTGGCGACCTTGGCTGGCTCCTTTTCAGTACTCACGACAGCTACGGCTTTCCCCGGAACCTGAACCCGGACCGTCTGGCTCAAGACGCTCCGCAAAAGACGGTCTACAACTCTTCGTGCGATAGCTCCACGCTAATCGCAGACTGCCGGACCAGCTTGCATTCCTACAATGGCTCCGCCGTTTCAATGAGCGAATTGAGCACCAGTTTGATTTCCGCCGCCGGATCTTTATGTCCTTGCAATATCAAACCCTCCGACAGCGCGGTGAAAGTCTTCGCGAGTGCTGCGTATGCCAACGGAGGTTTCTTGCCGGCATGGTTGAAAATGATAGTGATCAGCTTGCCCAGCGCCTCGCTGTTTTCTTCATGCAGATCGTAGTAATGCTTTGCGAACGCTTCATCGCGTAACGCGATCAGTTGCATTTCAGCATCGAGGATGGCGCAGTTCGTATTGTTTTTAAGTGTATCGATGTAGCTGTTCAATCCGTGCGCAAGTTGCTCTGCGGTATAACCCGCGGCCAACGTCTCGCCCAAGCGGTCTATTTCAACTCGTTTGAAACGCTGGGTCAGTTGCAGGAGCAGTTCCGACTTGCTTGAGAAGTTGGAAAAGAACGCACCTTTCGAATAACCTGCCTCTTCAGCGATAATATTGACACTGGCGGCGTGAAAGCCTTTTTTGATCATGAGGTCAGTGGCGGTATCAAATAACTTGTCTCGTGTTATTTGCTGGCTTTCCTCGCGACCTAATCTTTTTCTAATCACGCCCTCGGCTCCTTTGGCCCAATATGTTTGTTTGTAACTAGATGAAACGACGCAGTGAATCAGATGTTTGCACCTTACCATCCGTACCGGTCCTTTGCATTTAAAGTTTTAAATCTGGCATGTAATCGCCGCCTGTTTTGGGCTGGATCGGACGACAGCAAGGTGACGGTTTTCATCGAAATGCAACAAATTCAGAGCGACCACTGCCCTGCCCCCTCAGGGTAAAAACCCTCCTAGATGCCGGAAAAATGGCGTCATCCGCCTGACGAATTCGTTGAGACATCGCGTCTCAGGCCCGTCCCAGACACCTCGGCTTTCACCGGATAGTGAAATACCGCTTGATTTCCAGATACCGAATGGTTTTTACTGGCGCCGTTGGGTCATCCAACGCCTGTTCAGCGACGAAGCTGCACGAGCAGGCTATCTCACAGGAGCTGGATTTTAATGGAATATGCCTTTGTTACAGGTGCTACAGGCCTGCTTGGGAACAATGTCGTCCATGCACTTTTAAAACGAGACATCAAAGTAAGGGCGCTGGTACGTTCCATTGAAAAAGCCAAGAAGCAATTCGACGGTTTGCCCGTCGAACTTGTCCAGGGCGATATGCTTGATGTTGATGCATTCAGCCATGCCCTTGAAGGCTGTGATGCCTTGTTTCATACAGCGGCCTATTTTCGCGACAGCTATAAAGGCGGAAAGCATTGGCAAAAGCTCTACGATACCAATGTCACCGGCACCGAACGGTTGTTGCAGGCCGCCTATGCCGCGGGCATTCGCCGTGCGGTCCACACTTCCTCCATCGCGGTCCTGAAGGGAAACCGCGACCAGGTAATCGACGAGACCATGTCGCGCGACGTGTCCGAGGCAGACGATTACTACCTGAGCAAGATCCTGTCTGAACAGAAGGTTCAGGAGTTCTTATCGCTGCATCCGGACATGTTCGTGGCGATGGTTTTACCCGGTTGGATGTTTGGCCCAGGTGACATCGGTCCTACCTCGTCAGGTCAGTTCCTGCTGGATTTCGTGGGACAAAAATTGCCGGGGGTTCTTCCCGGGAGTTTTTCGGTCGTGGACGCCCGTGACGTGGCGGAACATCAAATCGCGGCGATGACACGTGGCCGATCAGGAGAGCGTTATCTGGCTGCCGGCAATCATATGGACATGAAGACTATCTTTCGGGCACTGGCCAACGTCAGCGGGATAAAGGCACCGGAACGGCCTGTTCCGTTGTTCATGCTGCGTCTTATCGCTTTCGCCTATGAAATTTATTACCGGCTTACTAAAAAGCCGGTGCTTATCAGTACTTCCACGGTCAAGCTCATTGAGCAGGAACAAGGGCGGACTCATTTCAGCCACAGCAAAAGTTCAAGTGAACTGAAATGCGCGTTCCGCCCGGTTACTGAAACCCTGACCGATACGCTGGACTGGTATCGGAATAATAACTACATAAAGTTCAACTGAAAAATTAGCCTGCCTCTGCAGTACTTATTTATCTGGCCATGACTTCAAGGATTGAGAGGTTGGTGGAATGAAAAGCCTTACCTGTAAAGAAGGTTTCCTGCATCGCTTTGTCGGTTTTTCGGATTTGCACCCCGGCGCCATAGCGATCAGGAATCTAGATGCGGAAGAAACCTTCACGTACCGCGACTTGCTGAACAAGGCCGAAGCGTGCAACGGTTTGCTCCATGCCCTTGAGGTGGCGTCCGCAGAGAAAGTTGCGCTTGTCTTGCCCAATGGGGTGGATTTCATCGCGTATTATCTGGCGATCATTGGCCATGGTGCTATCCCCGTCATCCTCAACCACAAGCTGACGGCGTACGAATTGAGCAACGTGCTGGGCCTCGCCGGGCCCGCATTGACCGTCACGACCGACTCGTTGTTCGAGCAACACCGCGAAGTCTTTCCGTCGGTCCGTTGCCTCGTCGTCCGCACCGCCGATGAGCAACCATTGTCGTTGCCTGAAAATGCAACGGCAGCCTCTGATCTTCCCCATCAGCTCTGGCCCTTGTCACTGCCTGAAGGCAACCCGGTCGTTTCGGTACAGTTCACGTATCGGGGCGTTGGCATGCCGCTGGCTGTTTCTCATCGTTATCTGGACCTGACGCAGTCAAGCGATGGCTTGCACGAGCAGTTTCACCCGCAAGGCCTTGGGTCGGTCCACTTGGTGACCCTGCCGCTGTACGCGATCTTCGGCCTGTCCGTGATGATGGTTTTCCCGCTCAGCATCGGCGCTACGCTGCTGATGACCAACAGCCTGCTCAACAGGGACCTGGCGCAAGTCTTGTCCGAGCACCAGGTGTCCTTTGCCTGCCTGGTGCCGGATGTCATCCGCTACTTCAATACCCGACTGGCCAAACGCAAGGGCCCACGGCTGCCGCTGCATCCGCAACTGATGATTTATTCCGGTGGCAGCCATCTACCGGCGGATGAAGCGCAAAAGCTCGGCGACCTGCTGGGGTGCGCCCCTGTATTGCAAGGCTACGGACTGACGGAAAGCATGCCGGTGATTGTCCAGAGTTCGGTCGGCGAGGTGCATCGCGGTGCAATGGGCCAACCGATCAGTGGTGTCGAGTTGCGAATTGTCGATGGTCAGGGGCGCGACGTGGCCGTGGGGCGTATCGGCGAGCTGCTGGTACGCGGCCCGATGGTTATCCCGGGCTATGACGATGCGCCGCAGATAAATGCCCGGTTTTTCCGTGACGGCTGGTTCCACACCGGCGACCTGGTCTGGCAAGACGACGACGAGCACGTATTTTTCTGCTGCCAGCGCCTGCGTATCTCGAAAATCAAAGCGCAGATGATCGACCTGGAGGAAATCGAGTCCATTGCCCTCAAGCATCCCGGTGCCGTGCGGGCAAAGGCCTACATCGTCCCGGACCATAAAGCCATCAACGTACTGCATTTGTCTGTGGAAGGTAGCGCAGACCTGAGCCAGAACAGCGTATCCACCCTGCTCGCCCGTTACCTTTCCGCCTTCAAACTACCCAGGAACATAGAGATTGTCCCTCTCAAGGAAGAGATTCATGCATGCTGATCACACGCGACCGGTGCTGGCCGTTTTCGATTTCGACGGCACATTGACCGACAGGCATACCTTCTGGCGCTACATGCGCTTTATCGTCGGAACCCGGCCCTTCTGGCTCCGGATCATCCCCCTGCTGCCAAAAATGCTCAGCGTGATCCTGGGAATCACGCCGCTGATGCAGGCGCGACTGGCATTTATCGCCTGCTACCTGGGAGGCCTGACCGTCGAGCAGGAGCGCGAACATGCCAGGTATTTCATCACCGAACAGCTGCCGCTCTGGCTCAGGCCCGAAGCGCTGCGTCGGCTGAAATGGCATCAATCCATGGGACACGTCACGGCACTGGTCAGCAATTCGCCGGAGAACTACCTGATCCCGTGGGGGCAGGCAGTTGGTTTCGACTACGTGTGCGGCACCCGCCTGGCGACGGCCCGGAACAAGCTGACCGGGGGCATATCGGGAGCCAACTGTGTCGATGGGGAGAAAGTCAGGCGCCTCAAAGGCTGCGTCGGCAACCTTGAAGATTTCTACATCTACGCCTATGGCGACTCGTCAGGCGACGAGGCCCTGCTCAGCGTTGCCAACTCTCCCTTCTATAGAAACTGGTACTGACAGATGATGACTCTGAGCACTTTTGTCCCCGCGCATTACAAACAACCGGGCAAGGCGCCGGCGGTAATGATCGTAGGCGCCGGCCCTATCGGCTTGTCGCTGGCGATCATGTTGCAGAAATGGGGCGTCGCTTTTCGCATCATCGAGAAAAACGCCGGTCCGTCCACCGCGACCAAGGCGATGGCGATCCATTCCAGGACCCTGGAAATCTTCCGCGACCTCGGCGTCGCCGACCAGGCCATAAACGATGGTTTTACCATCAATCAGTTTTCGGTGCAGTCCAACGCCCGGCGGGTACTGAATTACAACTTTTCCTGCCTGGATGCTACCTATCCCCTGCTCCTCAGCCTGCCGCAGCCGCAAACGGAAAAGATCCTGCTGGAACGATTGACTGAGCTGGGCGCGGAAGTCGAATGGAACACCGAGCTGGTGGACATCGAGAACCAGCCCGAGTCCGTACGGGTCACGCTGCGGCATGGCGACGGTCGCGAGGAATCCTGCGCCAGCCGCTGGGCAGTGGCCTGTGACGGTGCTCGCAGCAACATCCGAAAACGCCTGGAGATGACTTTCGAGGGATCGTCCTACGAGCGCTTTTTCATGCTCGCCGATGCTGACATCGAGTGGTCCGGCAGCAAGGACGAAGGCGCTTTTTT
Organism: Pseudomonas sp. AGC41; assembly: GCF_057334555.1. NCBI lineage: Bacteria > Pseudomonadati > Pseudomonadota > Gammaproteobacteria > Pseudomonadales > Pseudomonadaceae > Pseudomonas > Pseudomonas sp. AGC41. Next base: position 26,396 of record NZ_JBHFJB010000147.1, on the reverse strand, counting down.
TCTTGGCGCGCAGGATGGGTACGTGGCGGTTGCGCCGATCAGCGCACAATCGCGTTATCGGCTGTTCATCGAGATGCCCTACGACTTGCCACCGGAAGGCGAGCGCCCCTCCTTGAGCCTGGAGAACTTCCAGCGGTTGTGCGAGGGACGTGGGCAGCACATGACGCTGTCGAACATCTCCTCCACCACCATTGCCTCTTTCCAGCATCGCCGGGTGCAGTCATTGCAGCAGGGCTCGGTGTTCCTGGTCGGCGATTCTGCGCATATCGGCAGCCCGATCGGCGGCCAATGGATGAACCTGGGAATTTCCGAGGCCTACAACCTGGCGTGGAAGATCGCCTATGTCGATCAAGGCCTGGCGGATCCGTCACTGCTCGACAGCTACAACGAGGAACGCTATCCGGTGGCCCTGGAAGTGGAGAAGACCGCGCATCGGTTGACCGGGCTGATCACCGTAAGACAACGGGCCCTGGTGTGGCTGCGAGACAACGTCCTGCCACTGCTGAGCAACAGGCCCAAGGTCCAGCGCAAACTGCCCTCGATGATCTCCGGCCATCAGTACCATTACGCCAAAAGTGACGCCATCCAGGAGGCGCTGACGAAAAAGCAGCGCCGCAACTGGGCCAGGAACGGAGTCCGGACGGCGTTCCAGCCGCCGGTGCCTCGCGCAGGGCAACTGGCGCCCGATGTCGAGCTTTGGCAACAGCAAGGGGCGGTGCCGGCGCGCTTGATCGACCTGTTCCACGGGACGTACACGTTGTTGATCTTCACCGCTGCGGATCAATTTTCTCCCGTCTTGCCAATCCACTATGCACTGGCCGAGTCAGTAGAAAAAGATTATCCGGGCATCAAGACCTACTGCGTGGTCGACGCCCTCAGCAGCGCGGAACTGCCGGCATGGCACTCGACATTGCTGGACCCTGACTGGCGGCTGCACAAGCGTTATCACGCCAGTCAAGGCACGCTGATGCTGATTCGTCCTGACGGCTACATCGCCTTCCAGGGCGCCGACGCGATGACACTCGTGACGTACCTGAGCGTGAGGTCCGGATTGCTCAAGGCTCCGAGGGAAACTGCCTACCCGGCAAGCGAGGCAGTGCAAATCCAGCGGCCAGTCGCAACCGCTCATTGACTGATTGCTTGACGGCGCCCTGCCCGGGCCCACGACTTTCGATGCTCGTCTAAAACACCTACCGATTTACGGTTAAGGAGAACCTCATGCGCTTGCAACTCAATGAAGTTGTGCAGGAATTCATCGTATCCAACGGGAAAATAGCCCATAGCTATTTCTCCCTCTCGGAAAAAATCATCGATTCACTCTGCGAATCCAACATGGCGAAGGAATCGATCCTGATGCGCCTGCTGGAACAGGCTGAATCGGTCACCGCCCATTATTTCAATGCCCACCAGCAGGTGCTGGAAGGCGTCTATGCCCATGGCATCGAGGCGGCTGCTGGTAGAAGCGTCGCAACGCTGGAGCCCGTGCCTGCGCACTCGACCGTGTTGGCTGCGGCACCGCCGGTCGAGCAATCTGTCGCCCTCAGCTATGAGCAATGGTTGCGCGCCGAGATCAGTTCGGTCACCGGCTTCAAGAACGAGCAAATCGACTTCGAAAGCAGCTTCGAAAGCCTGGGCATCGACTCGCTAGGGCTGGTTGATATTTTCGAGTCATTGGCCCAGCACTTCCCGGACAAGAAAGAACAGACCTCGCAATTCTTCGATGCGCTCACCCCTACGGCGCTGCTGGCCAGGCTTGAAGCCGATCCGAAACCGTCCGCCGCACCTGCCGAGGCGCCGTTGCCTGGCTCCGCCGATACGCAGACGCAACTTGGCGCGATGCTTTTCAACGCTCTCTCACCGCTGGTTTCGGACGCGCCGCGGGCGCTGGACGTCAACACGCCTTTTACCGATTTGGGGCTCAACGGTTTCGACCGGCAAGCCCTTTGCCAATCAATGGCACAAGAGTGCCCGGTCAGCGAATTTGCCGGTGAGGCATTGATGTCGCGTCGTACCCCGGAGGACGCGCTGGCGCTTCTGGCAAGAATGGGCTGAGGCCCGACGGCACACGCTGCCCGCACATGGAATGGACACCGGGTGATCGCCAGGTCACCCCGCTTTTTGGCAATCAGGAGACAGGGTATGAGTGGCGCGATAACGACAGCGGGCGAGTTGTGTTTCAGCGCAATGGCCGGCGAATTTCCAGGGGCGTCGTCCACCGACGCACTTTGGCACTTGCTCTCGCAGGGCGGCATAGCGCCTATCCAGGCAATGCCGGCGCGCTGGGAGTTGCAGAAGGCGTCGATATTTTCGAGCAAGGCCGGCGAAAAGGATCGTGTCTACCTGGACAGCGCATTCTGCCTTTCAGATGACCCATCGACGCCTTCCCGTCATGACGGCCGGCAGGTCGCGATTGGCAAGAACGTGCTCCGGACGCTGTTTGCCGAACTCGCGGCGCAAGGCACGGAATTGAATACCGAGCGAACCGCATTGGTGGTCGCGACGTCCTGGAGCGATGAAAGTTATTTCGCCACGCCAGTGCCCGGCGGTACCGACACGCCATCCGGTTTTACGCCCGGTGAACAGGTGGCCGGGCTGGCGCGCGCGTTTGCCTTGGGAGGCCCGGCCCTGTCGGTGGATACCGCTTGCAGTTCGTTCCCCTATGCGATCGACATGGCCAAGGCTCTCCTCAACAGTGGCCAGGCGGACAAGGCGATCATCATGGCGCTCAACACCGTCCTGCCGCCGGCACTGTTCCTCGGTTTCTCCCAACTGACGGCTTTTTCCGCCCGGGCCAGCATGCAGGCGTTCGGCGAGGATGCCGACGGTATTGTGCCGGGCGAATGCGCCACGGCCTTTCTGGTCGAGCCCGTGGCCGATGCCCTGAACGCCCGACGCCGGCCGCTGGGCGTGCTCAGAGGTTTGGGGCTTTCCGCCGATGGCGCCGAAGGCTCGGTATTTGCGCCGGGCCGGCAGGCCCAGTATCGCGCTTATCAACGGGCTTACATGGACCTTGATCCAGGCCGCGTGGATTACATCGAAACCCACGGCACCGGCACCCCTTTAGGGGATGCGACCGAACTGGCCTCGCTGAACAGCTTCTTCGCCGCCCATCGCAGCGCCGACGAAAAAATTGCCATCGGTTCGATCAAGTCCGTCATCGGCCATCCCCTGGCCGCGGCGGGAGGCGCTTCGCTGGCCAAAGCGTTGATGATCCTGCGCCACAAGGGCATCCCACCCCAGCCGGACTACCGTCCCAGTCTGAAAGTCGACGACACCTGCCTGCGCCTGGCGACACAGCGAGTCCAGCCACTGGAGGATCGCCAATCGCCGATCCGCATAGGCATTTCCAGCTTTGGCTTCGGTGGCGCCAACGCCCATCTGGTGGTGGATGAATACGTGCCCGCTGGCCTCCCTGCCCCCGCGCCGGTGGCTTCAGGCGTGCAGATCCTCGACCTGGCGATCGTCGAGGCGGAAGCCGCACTGGGCGGCTGCGATTCACTGCACGCGTTCAAACGGCGGCTTGAGCAGCCGGCTAGTCCAGCGGTCACTTTCCCTTACGGGCGTTTCGTCGATTGCAAGGGGGCCTCGGCCGGGCCGTTGTCGGGGAGATTCCTGGCCCAGGATCGGGTCATTGATATCGACGGTTTTGGCATGGGGCCAAAGCCTCTGGCCCACGTCGATCCCTTCAAACTGTTGGTCACCGACCGCGTCAATCACCTGTTGCGGCGCCTGCCGGGCGTTGCCGGATCGGCCGGTACGGCAATGGTCATGTGCTGCAACATGGGCGGGGAGCGGTTCAGCAATGCCTACAGCAGTGCCGAGCACTTCTATTCACGGGCCCAAGGCAGGCCGCCGGGCGTGGAAGTGACCGACGTGGCAACCATGTTGCCAAACATGTTGTCCGGCTACCCGGCGCAGATTTTCGATTTCAAGGGTTTCCATCAGACCCTGGCCGGCGCACCAGGGCTGTTCTGGCAAACCCTGCTGGCGTCCCGGCAATGGTTCGACGACGGCATCACGACGCTGCTGCTCGGCGCCGGCCGCTTCATCAGCGGCGAAATCGAGGTCGACCGTGCTCGCCGCAGCGCAACGCAACAAGGTGAAGGGCTCGGGCTGCTTGCGCTGCGTCCTTATCGAGCGGGTTCAACGGACACGCCCCTGCTGGTGATTCGCGCTGCGGTTCTCGCCCATGCCGCGGCTTCGCTGGACGAAGCGTGCCGATTGGCCGGCAAGGAGCGCGCCCAGTACCCGGTGGTCGAGGTTTGTGAGCTGCGGCCCGATAACACCCCTGTTGACGGGTCGTTGCAGGAGATGACCGGTTTTCTGGCTGAAGCCTGCGGCATCGAAACGCTCTTGTCGGTGACGATGAGCTCGGCGGCTCACACGGTGATCGAGGTGCGTGAGGCCGGCAAGGTTGTGATGTGGCTGTTCACCGAAAAACTGCGCGAATGGAACCCCGCAACGGCGAGCCCTGCCCCTGCGATCAAACACCCGTTCACGTTGCGCTTTGCCCACGAACCCCATGAGTTGCATCAGGTCATCACCCCAGTGCATGCCGGCGAAATCGTCCGCGAGCCGCAACACGACGGTGTTGATGTGTTGCAACTCAGCGACATGCTGACCAGCACGGTTCTCGCCGGGTTGCGAGTGCGAGTCCGGGCCATGGAGGGGCTGTTCGCCCTGCATCGGGGGGCTCGTACCCAGCGCCCGGCGCCCTGGCAGCGTCGAGCGGAACACGTGGTGATTTCCCACATCCAGCGCGAGCCGCGCTCCTTGCGCGCACGGCTGGTGGTAGACGAAGGCCACCCGTATTTCTTCGACCATCCGCTGGATCACATACCCGGCATCCTCCTGCTCGAAGGGGTGATGCAATTGATCGAACTGGCCATGCCCGCGCTGAATGGTCGCGTCGCCTACGTGAAGACGCTCAGCATCAAGTTCCAGCAATACGTCCAGAAGGAGGACGTGATCGACCTGCGCCTGGAGCAAGGCCACGATGGCCAGGCATTCCAGGCAACCGTCACGCAGGCTGGAAAAGTCACGTGCACCTGCGTTCTGGGCATGGCCTACAGCTCGGCCTACGAGACCTCGCCGGCGGCTGAGTTCACGGCCGCGCGCTGTGTCGATAAGGCCCTGCTGCACAAGGCCAGGGCGGAAAATGTCATCGTCAGCGCCATGAGCAGCCTCGCCCAGGGGCTGAGCGTGGATACGGTCAGCCTGCCGGATGGGCATTTTTTCCACGAGGGCGATCCCGAGCATTTCTCGATGGTGTATTTCCTCGAGGTTGCCCGCCAGTGCTACATGCAGATTGCCCACGGTCATCTGCGTATTCCGCTCAACACCCCGATGAATCTGCTGGCCCTGAGTTTCACCCTGGACCGGCCAATTCCCAGGAACAGCCCGTTGTCACTCGCTCCGCAAGCGAGTCCCGGGACGCAGCTTCAATCATTCAAGACCAACCGCATCCATATCGACCTGTTCAATCGGGGCGAAAAGATCGGCCAAGCCAATATTACCGCTCAAGTATTGAGCCAGTCCGCGCCTGCTGCCTGAGGCCGGGCGTTGATCAAACTCAGGGGCACAAGTGTGCCCGCAACAGACAGGGTGTCACCGTGAACGATGTAAAGGTTCAAGTCATAGTCAAATCACCACCGTCGGCAATCTGGAAGATCTGGAGCAATTTCCAGGAAGCCCCGCTCTGGGATACCGACGTTCGCCATTGTCGACTCGAGGGCCCGTTCCAGGCGGGAACCGCGGGTCAGTGTGTGCTCAGCAATGGCTTGAAAATGCCATTGAGGCTGCTGGCCGTGGAACCGCAGGAAAGCTATCGCAACAGCGCGAGACTGCTTTGGATACGGCTCGAATTCGACCATCGGATGCGCAGGCTGGCTCCGGACGAAACCCAGGTCATCCATAGCGCCAGGATCTCCGGTCCGTTGAGTTTTTTGTACCGGCGGCTGCTGCGCAAAATGCTGACGACGGCAATGACCACGGCGCTGGGCAACCTCAGCGCCCTTGCCCAACAACGCGCCAACGCTGCCGACGCCCCGGAGCGCGACAAAGCGCAAGCACATCTGCACCTCGTATGACCTGTTCGCGACGTCAGCGCCAAGCGCGCCGGCTCTCGCAATCTTTTGAATAACGGCACACTTCGGACCGAGCATGAACTTACTGAAAAACACTCAATACCTGGTGATGGGCATCATCGGCATGGGCGCGGTCGCCCCGGCGTCCACCTTCGCCGACACGCTGGGCCCCTACGCCAGCCTCATGGGCGGCCTGAACTGGGTATCGGCGCAGGACCTCAACCAGAACAACCTGGATTTCGTCGAGATGGAATTCAACCAGCCGCTCCATTCCGGCTACGCCACGGGCCTGGCGTTAGGTTGGCGCTTCCCGGTCGGGCTGCGCCCGGAGGTGGAACTCGGTTACCGCGAAAACACCCTGACCCAGTTCAACAACCGGGTCTATGAGGGCGGCGGGAGCATCGATGGCGAAGGCGAAGAGAAAGCGGCCAGCCTGATGGTCAACCTCTGGTACGACGTCTTGAACCTGCCCGCGCCTTTCAACCGATTCATCCCTTACCTGGGCGGCGGCCTGGGTTACGCCACCCTCACGGTCAGCGGTCTGGAAGCCGGTGGTGTGGAGTTCGGCGGTACCCACCGCGACACCGTCTCGGCCTACCAACTGGGTGCCGGGGTGGGCTATGAGCTGAACGAAAACTGGTCGATGTCCCTGGATTACCGCTGCCTGAAAACGCGCGAGGCGCACTTCGGCGACATCGAACGGCTGCCCCAAGGCGATGTCAGCACCGAATATGAAGCCCAATCGGTGATGCTGGGCCTGCGTTACTGGCTCTGAATCGGCAGCCAGACCGGCGCCTTGCCTCGACGAGGCGCCCTCCTTAGCGTCATCAAGCCGCCGAGCTTTGCCACGGCCCCTCCCCCAGCGCTGCGGCAATCGTCCGTTCGCCCAGCGCCAGTCCCACGCTCATGCCCAAGCCGGTATGCATCAGCACCGCTGTGACGCCCTGCGCAGCCGAAATTACGCTGAACGGCCCCGGCCCCCGCGCGCCATACACACCCTGCCAGCGTTCCAGTACATCGATCTTGCCGCCCAGGGTGTGCTGCGCCAGGTCAATCAGGATGCGATCGACCTGCTCGGCATTGAACGGTGAAATATCGCTGCCGTAGACATGCGAGTCACCGATGATCAGGTCACCGTGGGGGGTTGGACTGATGAGCAGATGGATGCCATGGGCTTCGAGTTCTGGCTGGTGCGTGCGGATCTGCGTGCGGATGGCCTGCGCTTCAGGCAGGTCGGCAAAGGCGCCGTAGTGCACGCAGCTCAGCCCCGTGAGCAACGCGTGGCGTAACGCCAGGGGCTCGCGCGGCCGTACGCGGAGCATTTGCAAGCCGCACACTTGCGGATTGAGCCCGGCGATTTGCTCGGCCAGCAACGTCTGATAGTCATGTCCCGAGCACACCACAATGTGCCGCGCGGTAAAACGTCCGGCGCTGGTGAGCGCGCGGTGGGGTTCGACATCGCGGACCAGCGTCGAAAAATGGAATTCGACGCCCAACGCCCGGGCCAGGTAATCGACGATCTGCGGCAGTGCCTCGCGGGAGTACAACTGTTGGTCGTCGAGGCCGAGCAATGCCGCGCGGTGATGGGCAAAACGGCCATCGTAAAGCGCCGCCAACGCCTCGCCACGCAACAGCTCGGTGCGATAACCCAATGCCGCGCCCCGCCCGTTCACGAACGCTTCGAGCAGCGCTTCTTCGGCTTCCCTGCGGGCGAACAGCAGCGAGCCCTGCTGATGCATGTGCAGCCCGGCAGCCTGGCCCAGTGTTTTCCACAAACCGTTCGCCTGGCGTGCCAGGTCCAGCATGACACCCGGCGCCTGGCCGCCGACCAGGGCCTGGCCAAAGTTGCGTACCGAGGCGCCCAGCGGCGTATGGCTACGCTCGAACACCTTGACCTTGAGGCCGCGCCTGGCGCCAGCCCAGGCGTGGGCCAGGCCGAGAATGCCGGCGCCGACGATCAGCAGGTCACAGTCGTGCTCAGACATGAAAACTCCTTGAAAACCATCAACGGATAAGGCCCGCTCGACACGAGCCGGGCCTGTGGACAGTACAGAACAGCGCTTATTTGGCGACCGGCTCGGACTTGCCGTCGTAACGCTTGCGCCACTCAGCCAGCACCTTGTCGCGGTTCTCCGACGCCCAGGCGAAATCATTCCGGATCAAGCGTTGTTCGTAGTCCGTCGGCAGCTCCGGCAGGCGTTCGGCGATGCCCGGTTGCGCCAGGACCGCGAAGTTCGCTTTGTATAACTGCATCGCCTCGGGGCTGGCGGAGAAGTCAGCGAGTTTTCTGGCAGCCGCCAGCTTCGGCGTGCCTTTGATGATGGCGGTGGCTTCGATTTCCCAGCCCAGGCCTTCGGCAGGCAGGACGATGTCCAGCGGCGCGCCTTTGCGCTTGAGCTGGATGGCCGGGTATTCGAACGAAATGCCGATGGGGAACTCGCCGGCGGCGGCCAGCTTGCACGGCTTGGAGCCGGAGTGCGTGTACTGGCCGATATTGGCGTGCAGCTTGTCCATATAGGCCCAACCCTTGGTCTCGCCGAAGGTTTGCAGCCAGGCGCTGACATTCAGGTAACCGGTGCCGGACGATGCTGGATTGGGCATCACGATCTTGCCTTGGTACACCGGGTTGGCAAGGTCTTCCCAGCGAGTCGGCTTGGGCAGGCCGAGCTTTTGCGCCTCCACCGTATTGAAGCAGATGGCGGCGGCCCAGACGTCCATGCCAACCCAGGTGGGCGGCGTGTCGGCGTCGCGGTATTGCGCAGATATCTGGCCGAGGTTTGCCGGGCTGTAGGCGTCCAGCAGGCCCTGCTGCTTGAGAATCGCCAGGCTCGAGCCGGCCAGACCCCAGACCGCATCGGCTTGGGGGCGATCCTTTTCCGCCAGCAGCTTGGCGGTGACGATGCCGGTGGAGTCGCGCACCCACTTAATCTCGATGTCCGGGTTTTGCTGCTCGAAGGCCTGTTTGTAAGCCTTGAGCTGCTCGACTTCGAGGGCCGTGTAGACGGTCAGTTCGGTATTGGCATGGGCCTGCAGAACACAGGCGGCAAGCAGGCCGGCGGCCCAGGCAGTGCGTTTGGACATGGTACGGCTCCGTGTCAGTCAGTGAAGTTTTTCAGCAATGGGACGGCAATACGCCGCGGGCCAGTTGTGCGTTGATGTGGTCGATCACGGCGGGCAGTTCGGCGATCGTGTCGATCAGGTAGTGCGGACGGCTTGCGGCAAACAGCCCGTCGATGCGCTCGCGTTCGGCCGCCAGCTGCTGCGCCGACAGAGCCTGGAACTGCTCCCAGTCGAGGCCGAGAAAGTTGCCGGAAAACCTCAGCGCCACGGTCCACATCCCTGCCCTGCGGCCTTCGAGGATGCCGGGCTCGGTGTCATCGACTTTCACGCAGGCGGCGACATCGTCCAGCCCCAGGGCGATCACGTTGGCCAAGGCCTGCGCCGGACCTGGCCGGCCCTTGGGCACGTCGTCGGTGGCGACCACATGGTCGGGGCTGTAGCCCTTGGCGGCGGCCAGTTCGACAACCTTGTCCATCACCTGTCGGGGGTAGCCGGAGCAACTGCCGATCCTGAGGCCGCGTTGGCGCAGTGCGGCGATGCTTTCCAGCGCGCCGGGAATCAGGTCCGAGTGGTCGGCGACCCTGGCGATCTGCAGCGGCATGAAGCGCTCATAGATAGCGGTCACGTCGTCATCGCTCGGTGCGCGCCCGAACCGGCGCGCATACCGTTCGGCCACGGCCGGTTGGTTGCACAAGGTGCGGATGTGGTCCCATTTGCCCATGCCCATCGGGCCACGGGCTTCCTCCAGGCTGATCTCGATGTCGAAGCTGGCAAAGGCTTCGACGAAGATCCGTGTCGGCGCGAACGAACCGAAGTCCACAACGGTCCCGGCCCAATCGAGAATCGCTGCCTGCAGGCGAGTTGGTGTTTGGTAGTGCATCAGAATCTCCAGAAGTTCTTCAAAGACCCGGCGCCGGCTGGCGCCAGGCCTGGGAACGGCGCAGCAGGCGGCGCGACAGCATCGCCAGCAGCAGCGATACGCTGGCCGAGGTGAGCAGGATGAGAGTGGCCATCGCGGCGGCCCCGCCGACGTTGCCGGCGTCGTCCATGTTCAGCACCGCCACCGCGGCCAGGACGCTGTCGGGGCTGTAGAGAAAAATCGCCGCTGAGACCGTGGTCATCGCCGACACGAACAGGTAGCGAACGATGTCGAGCAACGCCGGCAGGCAGATGGGCAGCGTCACTCGCAGGAAGTGGCGAACCAGCGGGACTTTCAGCGCCAGGGCGGCGGCCTCGAACTCATCGTCGAGCTGGCGCAAGGCGGTACTGGCCGTCATATGCGCGGTGGTCAGGAAGTGCGCGACGGTACAGACCACCAGCAAGGCCAGGCTGCCGTAGAGGCTGGCGAGCGGGTTGCCCGGCAGATTGAAAAAGAACACGTAGCCCAGGCCCAGCACCAGCCCGGGCACGGCCATCGGCACGAAGCTGAGCAGCCGCAGGGTGCGCGTCAATGCGCTCTGCCGGGTCTTCTCGATCAGGTAGGCACCGGTGAAGATCGCCAGGCTGCCGAACACCGCGCTGCACACCGCCAGCAGCAGGCTGTTGCGATAGGCCAGCCAACCGCCGGGCAGTTCGGAGAAGGCATAGTTGTCCAAGGACAAGGACAGGTCGTACGGCCAGAACTGCACGAGCGATGCGTACACTGCCATGCCGAACACGCCGAGCAGAACGCAGCCGATCAGTACCGTGACGCTCAGGAATGCTGCATCCCGCCCCCGCGACGGTTGCGGGTGATACACCTGGGCACGGCCGCCCATGGCTTCGCGTTGAGTACGGCGCAGCCACATGTCCACGGCGAAACTGAGCAATGCGGGTAGCAGCAGAATCATGCCGATCAGCGCGCCGCGTCCAAACTGTTGCTGCCCAACGACAGACTTGTAGGCTTCCAGCGCCAGCACCTGATAGTCGCCGCCGACCGTGACCGGCACGCCGAAGTCGGTGATGCACAAGGTGAACACCAGGCAGAACGCCGCGAATACCCCTTGCCGGCTGCCGGGCCAGGTGACGGTGCGAAACGCCCGCCATGGCGAGGCGCCCATGCTTGAAGCCGCGTCGAACAGCCGCGCATCCGCCAGCCCCAGCGCCGACATCAGCACCATCAGGGCGTGGGGAAAGGTGTAGATCGCCTGTCCCAGGACAATGCCCCAGAAGCCATAGATGTTGCCGGTGCTGAAATCGCGCAGCAGCCCCTGGTTGCCGAACAGATAGATCAGCGCAATGCCGGGCAGCATCGACGGCGCCAGCAGCGGCAGCAGCGAAATGCCCCGCCACACCGGCTTCGCGACGATGCAGGTACGCTGCAACGCGTAGGCGAAGGCATAGGCCAGCGGCACGACGATGACCGCGACGGTCAGGGAAACCGTCAGGCTGTTGCCCAGCAGCCAGCGGAAATTGGCACTGGCCAGCAGCGTCAGCGCCGCCTGCAGGCCGCCACCCTGGCTGGCATCACCGCTGAAGGCGCGCCACAGCATGGCGAGCAAGGGCAGCAATACCGCCAGCACCAGCAATGCCAGGAGCAGCCACTGGCCGCCGCGTATGAACAAGCGGTCTGCCCAGTCACCGGGCACCTGAGGTGCCTGCACGACGGCCGGCTTGAGGATCATCGTGCTTTGCATATCAATTGAACACCTGCAGGCTGTGGGCCGGCAGCGCGATTTTCAGCCGCGACTGGGGCAACCCGGGCATGGCCTGCGGCTCCAGCTCGGCCAGCAGGGTGTGGCCGGGCAATGCGTCCAGCTCGAAGCTCAGGCGGCAGCGGTTGCCGAGGTAGGTCAGTTCGCGCAACTGCGCATCAAACAGGTTGGCTTCGGGCGTCGACGGGTTGATCCGTACGGCTTCCGGACGGCAGAAGAGTCGACCGCTGCGACTCACGTCAGCGCCCTCCACGCTCAAGCTGAGCCCGCCGACGCGAACCTGCCCGTCGTGCCCGCGCTCGAAAGGCAGCCAGTTGCCCTGGCCGACGAAATCAGCCACAAAAGCGCTCGCCGGCGCGCGGTAGATCTGTTGCGCACTGGCGAACTGTTCGACGCGGCCCTGGTTGATCACCGCGATACGATCGGCCATCAGCATCGCCTCGTCCTGGTTGTGGGTGACCATCAACGTGGTGATGCCCAGGCGTTTCTGCAGCTGGCGCAACTCGCCGCACAGGTGCTCGCGCACCCGCGCATCGAGTGCCGACATCGGTTCATCGAGCAGTAACAGCGAGGGCGCCGGAGCCAGGGCGCGGGCCAACGCCACCCGCTGCTGCTGGCCGCCGGAGAGCTGGCCGGGATATTTTTTCTCGCTGCCACACAGCCCGACCAGTTCCAGCATCTCACCGACCCGGCGGCGGATCGTTTCGCGGTGGTTGCCCGCCAATCCATAGCCGATGTTCTGTTCCACGGTCAGGTTGGGAAACAGTGCATAGGACTGGAACAGAATGCCGTAGTCGCGAGCCTGCGGTGCCAGGGCGGAGACGTCCCGCGCGCCGATCATGATCCTGCCGCGGTCTTGCCGTTCCAGGCCCGCTATGCAGCGCAACAAGGTGGTCTTGCCGCAGCCGGAAGGGCCAAGCAGGCACACCAGCTCACCGGCGGCGATTTCCAGCGATACCCCATCCAGCGCCTTGAAGGCGCCGAAGCTTTTATGGATGTCGCGTACCTGCAGGTCTACGGAAGGTGTTCTTGTCATGACATAACCTCGATGAGCTGTCAGCTCGACGAGGGTCATGGTAGGCAGGCAGTACGAAGGCTTGATTGCAGTTGGCTAAAAGCTGCCGATAGTGGCATCGGCGGATTTGCGTAGCGAATTCAGGATGCGCTGGTCTCTCGCGCCAGGCCGAGGAATGCCGACGGCAGCCGGGCCTGGCGGCGTTCCTTGAGGCAGTATAGATATTCGGCGATCAGCGGCGCGCCTTCCAGCTCGACCACCTTGAGCTGTGGATTCTCCGGCACCTCGTGACGGGCGATGATGCTGATGCCGATGTTGCGCAGGACCGCTTCGCGAATCGACTCGCGACTGCCGATCTCCAGCAGCGGCCCGGTCGCCACCCCGGCCTCGCACAGCAGCGTTGTGGTGAGCGCGCGGGTGGTGGAACCGGTTTCGCGCAGCAGCAGGCAATGCCCGGCCAGGGCGCTCGGCGCGACCCGGTCGTGGCTGGCCAATGGGTGCTCGCGATGTACCGCCAGTACCAGTGGATCGTGCCCCAGCACCAGCCGGGTCAGGCGCGCATCCTCGACCAGTTGCGAGGACGCGGCCAGGTCCACGCGATACTCTTCCAGTGCCTCGATGACTTGCAGTGAGTTGCCGATTTCCAGGGTCACTTCGCACAACGCAAACTGCTCGCGAAAAGCCTTGATGATATCCAGCACGTAATACGGCGCGGTGGCGCCGATACGCAACGTGCCTTGCACCTGGCCGCTGTTGCGCAGGAAAAACTCGATGTCGGCCTCCTGCTGCAGCAGTTTCTGCACCATCGGCAACAGCTGCGCGCCCTGGTCACTGAGTGTCAGGCGGCGCCCGCCGCGATAGAACAGTTCGACGCCGTACTGGGCCTCCAGGCTGCGGATCTGCGTGGTCACCGTCGGCTGGCTGAGACCGAGCTTCTTGGCCGCCTGGGTGACACTGGCCAGGCGAGCGACCATGTGGAAAGACTTCAGCTCGGCGCTGAGCATGTTGTGACGCTCCAGAAAGTTGACGGGACAATCTACTCAAGAAAAATGATCTATTTGTGGCGAGGGAGCTTGCTCCCGCTCGGCTGCGAAGCAGTCGTAAAGCGCCGGGTGCGGTGTGTCTGATACTCCGATTTGGCAGGTTTTGGGTCCGCTTCGCGGCCCAACGGGAGCCCCCCCCCCCCCCACGGGTTTGTCGATTGCCTGGTTGAACAGCATTACGCTTGCATCGCGGCGTTGACCTTGTAGCATCCCGGCATCGAAACGGGCCAGGATTTACCTGGTCGGCAGAAACGATCAAGATTGCACCTGTTCGTCTACCCTCACAATGCGCCAGGCCAACGCGGCTCCTCAAAGCGTGCCTGGCGCTTGAACACTCACGCCCTACATGCACCGGAGATTTACATGCTCAAGCGTACCCTGGCACTGGCCGTCGGTTTGACCCTGTCCCTGAGCTCCCTTCTGACGCAGGCGGCCGACACCTTGAAGGTCAGCGCGATTCCCGATGAGGCGCCGACCGAACTGCTGCGCAAGTTCAAGCCGCTGGGAGCGTACCTGGAGCAGAAAATCGGCATGAAAGTCGAGTTCGTACCGGTGAGCGATTACCCCGCGGTGGTCGAGGCGCTGGCCACCGACCGGATCGACCTGGCCTGGCTGGGCGGTTTCACCTTCGTGCAGGCCCGCCTGAAGACTGGTAACGCCATTCCGCTGGTGCAGCGCGAACAGGATGCCCAGTTCACCAGTAAATTCATCACCGCCGACCCTGCGGTCAAATCCCTCGCCGACCTCAAGGGCAAAAGCTTTGCCTTCGGTTCGATCTCTTCCACGTCCGGCAGTCTGATGCCGCGTTATTTCATGCTCAAGGACGGCATCAAGCCGGAAACCTATTTCAGCCGCGTCGGCTACTCGGGCGCCCATGATGCGACGGCGGCCTGGGTCCAGGCCGGCAAGGTCGATGCCGGCGTGCTTAACGCCAGCGTCTGGGACAAACTGGTGGCGGCCGGTAAGGTCGACACCAGCAAGGTCAAGGTGTTCGCGACTACCCCGGCCTATTTCGATTACAACTGGACCGTGCGTGGCACGCTCGATCCGGCGCTGGCTGCCAAGATCAAGGCGGCGTTCCTGGAGCTCGATCCGGCGAACCCGAAGGACAAGGAAATCCTTGATCTGCAGGCCGCCAGCCGCTTCATCGAGACCAAGCCTGAGAACTACAAAGGCATCGAAGAAGCCGCGCGCGCCGCCGAACTGCTGAAATGACACTGCGTCTGACCCGAGCCAGCGTCATCCACGCCAATGGCGCCCAGGCGCTGCGTGGCGTGGATCTGCACATTGGCGCGGGGGAACAGGTCGCCATCATCGGCCCGTCCGGCGCGGGCAAGTCGAGCCTGCTCAATGTACTCGCAACCGCCCTACGGCCGGGCGCTGGTGAGGTGCAGGTACTGGGCGAGCCGGTCTGGCAATTGTCCGCGCGCCGGCGTCAGCGTCTGCGCGCGCGCATCGGCCTGGTCCACCAGGCGCCTCCCCTGCCGCCGCGCCAACGTGTAGTCACGGCGGTGCTGGCCGGCAAGCTCGGCCAGTGGGGCCTGGGCAAGAGCCTGCTGAACCTGCTGCACCCGCTGGACATTCCCGGCGCTCGGGCGGCATTGGCCCGGCTGGACCTGGGCGACAAGCTGTTCGCGCAATGCCAGCAGTTGTCCGGTGGGCAATTGCAACGCGTCGGCATTGCCCGCGTGTTGTACCAGGCGCCCGAGGTATTACTTGCGGACGAGCCGGTATCGGCGATGGACCCGGTGTTGGCCGAGCACACACTTGCAGTGCTCTGCCAGCATGCCCGGGAGCACCGCGTGACGCTGGTCACCAGTCTGCACGCGGTGGAGCTGGCGCTGGCGCATTTTTCCCGGATCATCGGTCTGCGTGACGGGCAGATTCTCTTCGACTTGCCGACCGGAGCGGTCGACCGTCACCTGCTTGACACGCTTTATGCCAACGAGCAGTTGGAATCCATATCGAGTCCTCCACCGCCTACGAGCGTGCAGATTCCGCGATGCTGAAGCGTGACGCCCGGGACCCCGCCACCCGCCCTCGCCTGCTCCTGATCCTGTTGGCCCTGGCCCTGCTGTGGCCGGGCATGCGTTTCAGCGAGGTCGACCTCGGCGTGCTGCTGGCCAGCGACAGCCAGAGCGAAATGGGTCGGTTCGTTGCAGCGTTCTGGCCACCGGCCCATGACGAAACGTTTGTCGACCTGCTGCTGCAAGCCACCCTGCAAACACTGGCGATTGCCACCGCCGGCATGGCCCTGGCGCTGCTGGTGGCGGTCCCCGCGAGCCTGCTGGCCAGCCGCGCATTGTCCTTGTCGGCCGCCTACCGCTCCGGCAAACCTGGCAATCTCGGCCAATGGTTGCGTTGGCCGATACGCGGCCTGTTGATCTTCCTGCGCAGCGTGCCGGAAATCGTCTGGGCCTTGCTGTTCGTGCGCGCCGTCGGCCTGGGTCCGACGGCCGGGGTGCTGGCCATCGCCATTACCTACAGCGGGATGCTGGGCAAGGTCTACGCGGAAATCTTCGAATCGGTCGACCAGCGCCCGGCACACGCGTTGATGCAGGCCGGCAGCGGCCGGCTCGCGGCGTTCTGCTACGGGATCCTGCCCAACGTCGCCGCCGAGCTGCTGTCGTACACCGTGTACCGATGGGAATGCGCCATCCGCGCGTCAGTGGTGATGGGTTTTGTCGGCGCGGGTGGCCTGGGCCAGCAGATGGACCTGTCGTTGCGCATGTTCGCCGGCGGTGAAGTGGCCAGCCTGCTGCTGACCTTCCTGGTGCTGGTGATGTTTGCCGATCAGCTCAGCCGCCTGCTGCGCTGGAGACTGGCATGAATCGGCTGTTCAACGTGCTATTGCTGCTGGGCATCTGTGCGGCGGTCGTCGCTTCGTTCGGCTATCTGGGCATCGACCTGGGCGCGTTGGGAGACAGTGCGAGCCTCAAGCAGATGACCGCTTATGCGCAACGCTTCCTCAGTCCGGACCTGAGCCCGGCGTACCTCAAGGCGACCGGCCACGGCGCGCTGGAAACCATCGCCATGTCCGCCATCGGCACGTTGCTCGCGGCAGTGCTGGGGCTGGCACTGGCACTGCCGGCCGCCGGGCGTCTTGGCTGGCCCCTGAGGAGCGCGTCGCGCCTGGTGCTGAACGCGTTGCGCGCGGTTCCGGAACTGGTGTGGGCGGCGCTGATGGTGTTTGCCGCCGGGCTCGGCCCCAATGCCGGTACGCTGGCGTTGACCTTGCACACCGTTGGCGTGCTCGGCCGGCTGTTTGCCGAGGCGCTGGAGAACACCCCGACGCAACCCGCCGATGCGATCCGTTTGCAAGGTGGCAGCGCGCTCGCGGCTTTCTGCTACGGCACCCTGCCCAACCTGATGCCGCAGCTGCTCGCCTACACCCTCTACCGCTGGGAGAACAATATCCGCATGGCCAGCGTGCTGGGCTTCGTCGGCGCCGGAGGCCTCGGCCAGATGCTCTATGTCAGCCTCAGCCTGTTCCAGGAAGCCCAAGGCAGCACGGTGATCCTGGCCATGCTGTTGCTGGTGTTCATTGTCGATACCCTGAGCAGCTGGAGCCGCCAGCGCTGGGTCAAGGCCTGACGGCCGCCCGGCGCGCCGTCACCACAGCGCCATTGTGTAACTGACGATCAGGCGATTTTCGTCCAGGTCATTGCCAAAGTTCGAGCGCACCGAGGCATTGCGCCATTTGAGCCCCAGCCCCTTCAACGTGCCGTCCTGGATCACGTAGGCGATATCGCTGTTGCGCTCCCATTCCTTGCCTTCACCCGGCGCGCTGCGTTGCACGTTGTCGCCACTGATGTAGCGGGTCATGAAGGTCAGCCCCGGCACGCCAAGGCCGGCAAAGTTGTAGTCGTAACGGGCCTGCCAGGAGCGCTCGTCGACATTGGCGAAATCACCGATCTGGACGAAGTTGACCAGGTACGGATCGCTGCGCGAGATGTAGGGAAATGGGTCGTCGCCGCTCATGCGTTGGTAACCCAGGCCCAGCGCGTGCCCCTCGAGGCTATAGGTGAACATCGCGCCGAACGCCTGGTTGTCGATAGCGCGGAAGCTGCCGTCCTCGGTGCTGCGGGAATAACGCACGTCGCTTTTCAATGATTGGCCCGCGCCCAGGTCCAGGCTATGGACCAAGCCCAGGTAGTTCTGTTGGTAGATGTCCTGCAGTTTGCCGTAGCGGTATTGCGCCGTGAGATTCGGCAGGAACTGGTAGTCCGCTCCGGCGAACTGGAAGCGGTCGCTGATGCCGCCAATGCGGTTGGCGGTCATGTCCTGATAGTTCGTGGAGTCGACGAAGTTTATCTGTGTAAGCTGCCCGGCGGTCAGCTTCAGGCGGTCGATTTCCTGCACGCTCAGCAGCCCGCCCTTGAAGGTTCCCGGCAGCAGGCGCGTATCGTTGGAATTGACCACCGGGTCCTTGATTTGCAGGGTCCCCACTTTCAGGGTGCTGTTGGACAAGCGTGCCTTCGCGGTCAGGCCAAGTTCGCCATAGCGGTCCTGGGAACCCCCGGACGAGTCTGCCGGCAACAGATTGGTGCCGGCCGTGCCGCCGCCCGAATCCAGTTTGAAACCGGCCATGGCCAACGCGTCCAGCCCGAACCCCAAGGTCCCGGCGCTGTAGCCCGACTCGATGCGCAACAGGAAGCCTTGCGCCCACTCCTCGGCCTTGTCCCGCGCGCCCTCCTGCCGAAAATCGCGGTTGAAGTAGAAGTTGCGGGCTTCCAGACTGGCCTTGCTGTCGCTGATGAAGTCGGCGTGAGCACTCGACGCGCTCATCAGACCGAGGCCGAGCAAGGTGCCCAAGGGTTTACGGTTGAGGTGATTCGCGATGAAACGGTGCATGGGCGTGCTCCTTTTTTATGGGCGCGAGTGTTCCCGTCGGGGACGGCTGGCGCGCCTCGCTTATTGTTTGGGGCAGTGTCTTGGAACGACGTCCTCAGCTGCTTCTTCAGGCAAAACTGGTCTCGTGGCGAGGGAGCTCGATTGCTCAAGCGAACAACATCGACGTCGGGGCAGATTCTTCCCACCGGCGCCGGACAGCGTCAAACGGGAAAAAAGCCGGCTCGGGCATAAGAAAAACTGATGCATGGGTTGGCTGCAGTTAATCTGGCTTCGCTCCTTCAAACCCCCGAATAACTTTTTATTGTCAGGGGGTACCAGTTTTCCTTGTTGGACGCCGTCGTCCGGGCCTTCTACAAAGGGGCTCTAACAAAAAACCAATGGAGATATCACGATGCCGCCGTCCGCCCTGACATTCGAACAACTGCAGCAGTGTTCGCCCCAGGCCCTGCGCCAGAACATCGCGGCCGGCCGCTACCACGGCCATACCAGCGGCCTGGGCCAGGGCCGGGTGCAAGCCAACATCGTGATCCTGCCGGGTGACTGGGCCGACGAGTTCCTGCGCTACTGCACGCTCAACCGTCAGGCGTGTCCGGTGCTGGACGTGAGCGAACCGGGGGATCCGTTCCTGCGCAACCTCGGCGCGCCCATCGATATCCGCCACGAAGTACCGCGCTATCGGGTCTTTCGTCACGGCGAGTTGAGCGAAGAGCCGATGGACATCGAACACCTGTGGCAGGACGACATGGTGACCTTCGCCCTCGGCTGCTCGTTCTCGTTCGAGCAACCCCTGCTGGAGGCCGGTATACGCCTGAGGCACATCGACCTGGGGCGCAACGTCGCCATGTTCCGCACCAACATCGACACGCGCGCCACCGCGCGCCTGTCTGGCAAAATGGTCGTGAGCATGCGCCCGCTGAAGGCCGCCGCGGCGATCCAGGCGATCCAGATCACCGGGCGCATGCCCAACGTCCATGGCGCCCCGGTCCACATTGGTGATCCGTCGCTGATCGGCATTGATTCCCTGGACAGGCCGGACTACGGCGACGCGGTGCCGGTGGAAGCCGACGAGGTCCCGGTGTTCTGGGCCTGTGGCGTGACGCCGCAATCGGTGGTCCAGGCTTCGCGACCGCCGCTGTGCATCACTCACGCGCCGGGTTGCATGCTGGTGACGGACGTCTTGAACAGCGCGTTGTGATACCCGACCTGAAATGGAGATCTGATGAACAGCCCGCAGCGATCAATCGAACACTACATCCGCGCCAAGGACGGCAACCGCCCTCACCTGCTGGACCAGGCCTTCATCCAGGACGCAGTCCTGGACATGGTGGTCCGCACCGGCTCCATCGCCTTCCCGGAGCATGTCGAAGGTCGTGGCGCGATCGGTGAAGTGCTGGTGCGCCGGTTTAACCAGGCGTTCGAAAACGTCTACACGTTTTGCCTGGGCAACCCTCCTCACGCCAACGTCCGCACCTACGAGTGCAAATGGTTGGTCGCGATGTCGGACAAACACAGCGGTGAGGTCAGGGTCGGTTGTGGCCGCTACGACTGGCAATTCAGCGCCGAGTCCGGGCTGTCCGAGGGACTTACGATAACCATCGAACACATGAAAACCCTGCCGGCCGCCGAGCTGGCGGCGATCATGGCCTGGGTGTCGGCTCTGGAATATCCATGGTGCAGCGCCGCTGCGGTCCTCGGCGAGGTGCCGGATTCAAGCGAACTCCAAGACGTGGTCCAATACCTCTGGTCCAGTGATAGCACAACCGATTGACCACCTGCGCTCCCCGGACAATCCAACACCTTGCCCCGCCCGTTTCAGGAGCCGCCGCCCATGAATATCAAGTTTCTGGAAACCTTCGTCTGGGTCGCCCGCCTGAAGAGTTTTCGTCTCACAGCGGAAAAACTGTTCACCACCCAGGCGTCGATTTCCAGCCGGATCGCGGCGCTGGAAGACGAGTTGGGCGTGCGTCTGTTCGTGCGTGACTCCAAGGGCGTGTCGCTGACTTCCGAAGGCCAGCGGGTGCTGGAATATGCCGAGCGCATCATGGACACCATGCACAGCATGAAAGCCGTGATCAAGGACCCGCGCCAGGTACGCGGGCGGATCCGCATCGGCGCGATGGACACGGTGATTCATACCTGGCTCAGCCCGTTGGTCACGCGCCTGATGGAGTGCTACCCGGCGCTGGAAATCGAATTGTCGGCCGACACCGCGAGCAACCTGTGCACGCAACTGGAAAAAGGCTACCAGGACATCATTTTCCAGACCGACATCCTGCGCCTCGACAGCGTGCGTAATGCGCTCCTGACGCGTTATCCGATGCACTGGGTGGTGCGCACCGGCTCATCCTATGATCGGCACTACGCGTCGCTGGACGAACTGTCCCAGGAGCGCATCGTGACCTTCTCGCGCAACTCCCGGCCCCACCAGGATCTGCTGAACATGCTGCACTCGGCCAACATCGTCTCGCCGCGGATCAATTGCGTGAACTCCGCCTCGGCGATCACCCGCCTGGTTCGTGACGGCTTTGGCATCGGCGCCATGCCGGCGGCGCTGGTGGTAGGCGAATTGAACCAGGGCAGCTTGACGCTGGTTGACGGCGTGCCGCTGCCGTCGGTCATGGATATCGTCGCCAGTTGGCGGACCGGCGCGGGCATGGAGCGGGTCGAAGACATCGTCAGCCTGACGCGCGAGGTGGTGGGCGACTACGTGGGGCAATTGCCGGCGCCGTACCGGTTGGTGGTAAGCGAGGCCCCGGCGAACTGTCAGTGAACTGCAACATCCCGGACTTATTCTCGGCTGAGCACGCCGCGGCGAACCGCTGCCGGCGCCCGCTCGGGATGGTCCAGGGAGTCCGCCATGAAAATCAGTGTGTTCGGCAGTGGTTACGTTGGATTGGTGCAAGCCGTCGTGTTGGCCGAGGTTGGTCATGACGTGGTCTGCATGGACATCGATGAGCAGAAGATCGAGCTCCTGCGTCAGGGCCAGGTGAGCATTTTCGAACCGGGCCTGGCGACGCTGGTACGCGAGGGGCTGGAAGCCGGGCGTTTGCGCTTTACCTGTGATGAACAGGTTGCAGTGCAGCATGGGCAGGTCCTGTTCATTGCCGTGGGAACCCCCTCCAGGGAGGACGGCTCGGCGGATTTGCGCCAGGTCCTCGCCGTGGGTGACGCGGTCGCCCGCCATCGCGAACAGCCGATTGTGGTCGTGGAGAAATCCACCGTGCCGGTGGGCACCGGCGACATCCTGCGGGCGCACATCGACCGATGCCTGCTCAAGGCCGGTCGCCTGCTGCAGTTCGATATCGTCTCCAACCCTGAATTTCTCAAGGAAGGCTCGGCGGTCGCCGATTGCCGCCGCCCGGATCGCATCGTGATCGGCTGCGAGCGTGAGGAAGTGCGCGAAACCATGCGCGACCTGTATGCGCCGTTCAACCGCAACCACGACCGTATCCTGTTCATGGACGTGCGCAGCGCCGAGCTGACCAAATACGCCGCCAACGGCATGCTGGCGACCAAGATCAGCTTCATCAACCAGATCGCCGAACTGGCCGAACACCTGGGCGCCGACATCGAGTCGGTGCGCCAGGGCATCGGTGCCGACTCGCGCATCGGCTACCACTTCATTTACCCAGGCTGCGGCTACGGCGGTTCATGTTTCCCCAAGGACATGCGCGCCTTGATCCATACGGCCGAGCAGGCGCGTTGCTCCAGCGATCTGCTGCAAGCGGTGGAAACCATCAACCAGCGGCAAAAAAACAAGTTGTTCGAACGCATCCAGGCCTTCTATCAGGGCGATCTGCGCGGCAAGACCTTTGCGCTGTGGGGCCTGGCCTTCAAGCCCAACACCGACGACATGCGCGACGCGCCCAGTCGCACCCTGCTGGAGGCACTGTGGTCCGCCGGGGCCAGCGTCCGGGCGTTTGATCCGGAGGCCATGCAACAGACCCAACTGCTCTATCCCGATGAAGCGAAACTGATGCTCATGGGCACACCGGAATCGGTGCTGGCCGGGTCCGACGCGTTGATCATCTGCACCGAATGGCAGTCGTTCAAGGCGCCGGACTTCCAGTTGATCCAGCAACGCCTCAAGGCGCCAGTGATTTTTGACGGGCGCAACCTCTACGACCCGGATCGCATGGCCGACAAAGGCTTCAGCTATTTCCCGATGGGCCGGGGGCAATCCTGCGAATTACCCATCGCGCAGCAGTCGTGGCCGCGAGCCAGAAGTGCTTGAAGGCATACCCTCAAAATAAATGCACTCAACCAGCATTAATATGAATTTGTAAGCTGCGTTGGCGACCGGCACACTGTGCGATGTTCCTCCCCCAACTGTTGGAACACTTAAAGGGCTTTCAGGGATTCTCCCGTAAGCCCCTTTTTTTGTTCGTTTTTTGGATGTTTGCTTGATGCTTTCTCGCTGGTTCCCCGCTGCTATCAATACCCGCCCCACCGAATGGAGCCGCGCCGCCATTGGCATGGCCCTAGGAACCCTGTTCAGTGTCTGGCTCTGTGGCCAGGTATTCGGTCTTGAAGTGGCACAACACCTGATCGGCCCGCTCGGCGCCTCGGCCGTGCTGTTGTTTGCGGTGTCATCCGGGGCCCTGGCCCAACCCTGGTCGATCTTCGGTGGTTATCTGTGCGCATCGGTCGTGGCGTTGCTCGTCGCCCATGTGCTCGGCCGCACGCTGGGTAGCGCTTGCCTGGCGGCCGGCATGGCCCTGGTGCTGATGTGCTGGCTGCGTTGCCTGCATCCACCGGCCGGCGCCCTGGCGGCAACGCTGGTGCTGGCGGACGCATCCATCGTCGCCCTCGACTGGCAGGCGCTTGGCGCCGCCATGCTGGCCGGCTCCGGCCTGCTCGTCTTCGCGCTGGCCTACAACAACCTCACGCGGGTGCGCTATCCCAAGCGTGCCAGCGAGCCGGTCGCGGTGATTCCCGCCGACCATCCCCCGGTCGACCGCCAGGCGATCACCGCCGAAGACTTGAAACTTGCGCTTGAGGAAATGGAAGCATTCTTCGACGTAACCCCCGAAGATCTCGAACAATTGATCCACACCAGCGAGCGGCATGCCAAGCGCCGCAGCATTACGGAGGTGCTGTCGGGTCGCGGCTGAGCCTGGGGATGCTATAAATATGCAGACAGGACCTGCATGTATCCCGGTTGTGCAATGCAAATTTGCGCTGTTACGATCCCGACCGGGTACGCGCTTAAGAATTTGTAAAGAACAATAAAAGCAGGGAGTTAGCGATGACAGTTCAGGTTTCATCCCAAGCTGCGGGCAGCATCGAAACCGCGCCCTATGAGGTGTTGGTCGACGTTCGCAACCACATCGGCCACCTGACCCTGAACCGCCCCGCCGGCCTGAATGCCCTGACCCTGGGCATGGTGCGCAGCTTGCAGCAGCAACTCGATAGCTGGGCCACCGATTCGCAGATCCGCGCCGTTGTCTTGCGCGGTGCCGGCGACAAGGCGTTTTGTGCGGGCGGCGATATCCGCTCGCTGTACGACAGCCACAAGCAGGGCGACACGCTGCACGAAGACTTCTTCGTCGAGGAATACGCCCTCGACCTGACCATCCACCATTACCGCAAACCGATCCTCGCCTTGATGGACGGCTTCGTGCTGGGCGGCGGCATGGGTCTGGTGCAAGGCGCCGACCTGCGGGTGGTGACCGAGCGCAGCCGACTGGGCATGCCGGAAGTCGGCATTGGTTATTTCCCGGATGTCGGCGGCAGCTATTTCCTGCCACGCATTCCCGGCGAACTGGGTATCTACCTGGGCGTCAGCGGGGTGCAGATCCGCGCTGCCGACGCGCTGTACTGCGGGCTGGCCGACTGGTATCTCGATAGCCAGAAAATCACCCAGCTCGATGAGCGTCTCGACCGCCTCGACTGGCGCGATTCACCGCTCAAGGACCTGCAAAGCCTGCTGGCGAAGATCGCGGTTCAACAGCTGCCTGCGCCGCCCCTGGCCGACTTGCGGCCGGCCATCGACCATTTCTTCGCCCTGCCGGATGTACCGAGCATGGTCGAGCAGTTGCGCCAGGTCACGGTCGCCAACAGCCACGAGTGGGCGCTGAAGACCGCCGGGCTGCTGGAAACCCGCTCGCCCCTGGCGATGGCGGTGACCCTCGAAATGCTGCGACGCGGCCGGCACCTGAGCCTGGAAGACTGTTTTGCCCTGGAGCTGCACCTGGACCGGCAATGGTTCGCGCGCGGCGACCTGATCGAAGGCGTACGTGCCCTGCTGATCGATAAAGACAAGAACCCGCGCTGGAACCCGCCGACGCTGGAGGCACTGGACGCCGACCATGTGGCGAGTTTCTTCGACGGCTTCGACTACCACGGGAATTGAACATGCACGACCTTGAGCTGAGCGAAGAACAAGTGATGATCCGCGACATGGCCCGTGATTTCGCCCGTGGTGAAATCGTGCCCCACGCCCAGGCCTGGGAAAAAGCCGGCTGGATCGACGATGGGCTGGTGGCGAAGATGGGCGAACTCGGCCTGCTGGGCATGATGGTGCCCGAGGAATGGGGCGGTACCTATGTCGACTACGTCGCCTATGCCCTGGCGGTTGAGGAAATCTCGGCAGGTGACGGTGCTACCGGAGCACTGATGAGCATCCACAACTCCGTAGGTTGCGGGCCGGTGCTGAATTTCGGCAGCGATGAGCAGAAACAGACGTGGCTGGCCGATCTCGCCAGCGGCCAGGCCATCGGCTGCTTCTGCCTGACCGAACCACAGGCCGGCTCCGAGGCGCACAACCTGCGTACGGGGGCGGAACTGAAAGAGGGGCAATGGGTAATCAACGGCGCGAAGCAGTTCGTCAGCAATGGCAAGCGCGCCAAGCTGGCGATCGTATTTGCCGTGACGGATCCGGACCTTGGCAAAAAAGGCATTTCGGCGTTCCTGGTGCCCACCGACACGCCCGGTTTCATCGTTGACCGCACCGAGCACAAGATGGGCATTCGTGCGTCGGACACCTGTGCCGTCACGCTGAGCAACTGCACCATTCCCGAAGCCAACCTGCTGGGCGCACGGGGCAAAGGCCTGGCCATCGCCCTGTCCAACCTCGAAGGCGGACGCATCGGCATCGCCGCCCAGGCCCTGGGCATCGCCCGCGCGGCATTCGAAGCGGCGCTGGCGTATGCCCGGGATCGGGTGCAGTTCGACAAGCCGATCATCGAACACCAGAGCATCGCCAATCTGCTGGCCGACATGCACACCCGCCTGAACGCCGCTCGCCTGCTGATCCTGCATGCCGCAAGGCTGCGCAGCGCCGGCAAGCCATGCCTGTCGGAAGCGTCGCAAGCCAAGCTGTTCGCCTCGGAAATGGCCGAGAAAGTCTGCTCCTCGGCGATTCAGATCCATGGCGGCTACGGCTATCTTGAGGATTACCCGGTGGAGCGCTACTACCGCGACGCGCGGATCACCCAGATCTACGAAGGGTCGAGCGAGATTCAGCGGATGGTGATTGCTCGGGAGCTCAGGCACTACCTGGTGTAATGCCAGAAGCTTCGCGAGCAGGCTCGCTCCCACAGGGTTCATGGAGCATCAGCCCGGGATCATCCCTGTGGCGAGGGAGCTTGCTCCCGCTGGCCTGCGCAGCGGGCCCCTGCATTTCTCAAGGTGAATCGCGTTGACCGGTTTTGCGACTGCTGCGCAGCCGAGCGGGAGCAAGCTCCCTCGCCACAGGGGATCG
>NZ_JBHFJB010000146.1:126214-132217 GCF_057334555.1 Pseudomonas sp. AGC41 | reverse complement strand
GCGTTGTGTCAGTCAGCAACAATATTGGCTGAGCTACCGCCTTCGCGAGCAGGCTCGCTCCCACAGGGGGACCAACAACTCTGAAAGAGACCCAGCATGAGCGACTCCGGCCGCGCCGATGCACTGCTAGCCAACCTGCCACGCAACGGCCGTGGCCGCCTCAAGGTTTTCCTCGGCGCCGCCCCAGGTGTGGGCAAGACCTACGCCATGCTGCAAGCGGCCCATACCCGGTTGCGCCAAGGAACCAACGTCATCGCCGCGGTCGTCGAGACCCACGGGCGCGCCGAGACTGAAGCCTTGTTGAATGGCCTGGCGCAACAGCCGATGGTGCGTTCGGAATACCGCGGCGTGATGCTCGAGGAAATGGATCTCGACGGCCTGCTTGCCGCTCGCCCGAGCCTGGCGCTGGTGGACGAGTTGGCCCACAGCAACGCCCCCGGCAGCCGCCACGCCAAGCGCTGGCAAGACATCCAGGAACTGCTCGCCGCCGGCATCGACGTTTTCACCACGGTCAACGTCCAGCATCTGGAAAGCCTCAACGATCAGGTTCGTGGCATCACCGGTGTGCAGGTTCGCGAGACTTTGCCGGACTGGGTCTTGCAGGAAGCCGATGAGCTGCTGCTGATCGACCTGCCACCGCGCGAACTGCTGGAGCGTCTGCGTGATGGCAAGGTCTATGTGCCGGAACAGGCCCGCGCGGCGATCGATGCGTTTTTCTCCCAGACCAATCTCACCGCCCTGCGTGAGCTGGCCATGCAGACCGCTGCCGCGCAAGTGGACAACGACCTGGCCCAGGGTTATCGGCAACTGGGCCAGTCGGCCCCGGCGGTCCAGGGCCGGTTGCTGGTGGGCGTGGATGCGGATCACCAGGCCGAACGGCTGGTGCGCCACGCCAGCCGGGTCGCCCAGCGCCGGCATCTGCCCTGGAGCGTGGTGCATGTAGACAACGGCACGGCACGGGACGAGTCCTCGCGCCAGCGTTTGCAGAGCGCCCAGCAACTGGCGGAACGCCTTGGCGGGGAGGTGGTGCTGCTGCGCGCGGGAGAGGTCGCCAGGACGCTGATCCAGCACGCGATGCAGCGGCGGGCCACGTTGGTGTTGGTCGGGCAGTCCCGCCGGCGCTTGCGCAGGCGTCTGTTCGGCGGCGGCCTGGCTTCGCGGTTGCTGCGCGATGCCCGTGGACTGGAGATCAACGTGTTGGACGGCGATGAAACACCGCCGCCGCCGCGCCTGCGTCCGGGCACCGTCCAGACCGGGTTCGACTATGTGCTGGCGCTGGTGGCTACGCTGGCCGCCAGTGCCCTGGCCTGGGGGATTTCCGGGTTGCTTGCGTTGCCCAATATCTCCCTGGTATTCCTGATGGCGGTGTTGCTGGTGGCGGTGCGCAGCAGCCTCGGCCCGGCGCTGGCCTGTGCGGCGCTGTCATTCCTGGCGTATGACTTTCTGTTCATCCCACCGAATTTCTCCCTGACGATCCAGCGCGAAGAAGATGTACTGACGCTGGTGTTTTTCCTCTTGATGGCTGCCCTGACCGGCAACCTCGCGGCGCGCCAGCGTCGGCAGTTGCAGGCGCTGCGCGACACCCAGCAGGAAACCGCTGAGCTGCTCGATCTGTCGCGCAAACTGACGGCCGCGACCGATCGCCAGGCCGTGATCAGCGCCGCCGTGCAACACCTCAACAGCGAGGGCGATTTGCAACTGTGCCTGCTCAAGCGCGACGCACAGCACGGCTGGCACGTCGAGACGGCAGAGCCGTTGACCTTCACCGAGGCCGAGCGCGCCGCCGCCGACTGGTCCTGGCAACACGATCAGCCGGCCGGCGCCGGCACCGCGACGCTGCCGTCCGGGCGCTGGTGGTGGTGGCCCTTGTCGTCCGAGGGTGGCCCGCTGGGCCTGTTGGGAGTCTGCCTGAAGGACGGCAAGCCCTTGAGCGGTCAGCGTCGCCGCTTGCTGGCGGCGCTCAGCCAGCCGCTGGCCCAGGCGCTGGCTCGGGCGCAGCTGGCGCAGGACCTGGAAGCGGCGCGCCTGCACGGCGAAACCGAGCAATTGCGTAGCGCCTTGCTGGCCTCCGTCTCCCATGATTTGCGCACGCCCCTGACTTCCATGCGCGGCAGCATCGACAGCCTGCTGGCGCTGGGCGAGGCGATCCCGCTGCAGGACCGTCGCGAATTGCTCGAAGGCACCCGCGACGAAGCCGAGCGCCTGGATCGTTATATCCAGAACCTGCTCGATATGACCCGCCTCGGCCACGGTGCGCTGAAGCTGGCGCGCGATTGGGTATCGCCGGCCGACATCGTGGGCAGCGCGTTGAACCGGTTGCGGGCGGTGCTGGCGCCACTGGCGGTGAGCATCGAAGTGCCGACCGGCTTGCCGCTGTTGTATGTCCATGCGGCGCTGATCGAGCAGGCGCTGGTCAATGTGCTGGAAAACGCCGCGCGGTTTTCGCCCGCCCATGGTCGGTTGCGGTTGAGCGCCGGAGCGACGCCTGATGAAATACACTTCGCGGTGGCTGATGAGGGGCCAGGAATTCCCGAGCCGGAACGCGAAAAAATCTTCGACATGTTCTACACCGCTGCGCGCGGCGACCGTGGCGGGCAGGGCACCGGGCTGGGGCTGGCGATCTGTCAGGGCATGGTCGGCGCCCATGGCGGACGGATCAGCGTCGACGAGGGGCTCGATGGGCGCGGCACCTGCATCACCTTGCACCTGCCCTTGCAGACACAACCGGGGATGGACGATGAAGCCTGACCGGCACTGCGTTATGCTCCCGCCACTTGACCGCAATGAACGGACCTCATGAGCCAGAACGCGACCCTTTTGGTCATCGATGACGAACCGCAGATCCGCAAGTTCTTGCGGATCAGCCTGACCTCGCAAGGCTACAAGGTGCTCGAAGCCGAGACCGGCGCAGCGGGCCTGGCCCAGGCGGCGTTGAACAAGCCTGATCTGCTGGTGCTCGACCTTGGCCTGCCGGACATGGACGGCCAGCAGGTACTGCGCGAGTTTCGCCAATGGTCTGCGGTGCCGGTGCTGGTTTTGTCAGTACGGGCCAGCGAAGCACAGAAGGTCGAGGCGCTGGACAACGGTGCGAATGACTACGTGACCAAGCCTTTCGGCATTCAGGAATTCCTCGCGCGCGTGCGCGCGCTCCTGCGCCAGGCGCCGGCGGGCGAGGCACCGTCGGCGGCATTGACGTTCGGCCCGCTGACGGTCGACCTGGCTTATCGCCGGGTCCTGCTGGACGGCGCCGAAGTGGCCCTGACTCGCAAGGAATACGCGGTGCTGGCGCAACTGGCGCGGCATCCGGGAAGGGTCATCACCCAACAGCAACTGCTCAAGGACATCTGGGGCCCGACCCACGTCGAAGACAGCCACTACCTGCGCATCGTCATCGGTCACTTGCGCCAGAAACTCGCCGACGACCCGACCCGGCCGCGGTTCATCGTGACCGAGGCGGGGGTGGGGTATCGGTTGTTGGAGGAGGGTGGGTTTTAGTCTTGTACTGTCTGGCTGGCCTCTTCGCGAGCAGGCTCGCTCCCACACTTGAGCGCATTTCATTGTGGGAGCGAGCCTGCTCGCGAAGGGGCCGAAACAGTCACTCGGAGCCTTCAGCTCTGCTCACTCTCATACCGATCCAGCGTATCGCTGGCAATCTCCCGTCCCAGCGCGATCAGCTCCGGCGCCTTGTAGAACTCGAAGAACCGGCACACTCGTTTTGGCACGTTGATCAGCACATCCGGCGGGTAGCCGGCGATCTTGTATTGGGCCAGCGAAGTCTGCATCACCTCGAAGCTCTGGTTGATCAGATCAAGCAACGAGGCCGGCCCGACGTTATCGATGATGAAAGAGCCGGTGGCGGATTTCGGTGCGCCTTCGATTTCCGGCGCGGCGGCCGGTTGCTGGCCTTCCGGTTCGGCGGAATCGAGCCATGGGTTGATGTCGGCCGCCTCGGCCTTCAGCGCTTCCTGTTCCAACAGCAACAATTGCTCGGCCTGTTTGCGGCGAAACGGCAACCGCGAACCGAGGGAATTGACCAGGGTGTCGAAGCGCCGCCGGAACGCGGCGGGGCGCTGGATCACGGGCAACCGGTATTGCTTCTGGTTGGTGGCGTTGAGGTTGACCGCGATGATCAGGTCGCAATGGCTCGACACCACCGGCACGATCGGCAGCGGGTTGAGCAAGCCGCCATCCACCAGCATGCGGTTGCCTTGCATCACCGGGGTGAACAGGCTGGGAATCGCCGCCGAGGCGCGCATCGCCTGGTGCAGGCAACCTTCCTGGAACCAGATTTCCTGCTGGTTGGTCAGGTCGGTGGCCACCGCCGTGTAGGGAATGCGCAGGTCTTCGATATTGAGCTCGCCGACGATCTTGCGGATCTGCCCGAAGACTTTTTCGCCGCGAATGGCCCCGAGGCGAAAGCTGACATCCACCAACCGCAGCACGTCCAGGTAGTCGAGGCTTTCGATCCAGTTGCGGTAGTCCTTGAGCTTGCCCGCCGCGTAGATCCCGCCTACGACCGCACCCATGGAACAACCGGCAATGCAGGCGATGTCGTAGCCGCGTCGTTCGATTTCCTCGATCACTCCGATATGGGCATAGCCCCGGGCGCCGCCCGAGCCCAATACCAATGCGACACGTTTTGTCATGAGCAGGCCTCTTGTCGAACAGACGTCAACAATGCACTCATCGACGGGCCGGCTCAATCGTTGTGGCGCAGGCGTCGTTTTTTGACACGCCGCAGCGGCATTTGCGTATGCTCGTGCCCACTTGAATATAGCGGCCGCGCCGAGGCACTTTTTGCCGGCGAAACCGTCTTACCAGCACGACTGTTGACCTTGAGGTGTTATCGATGAAAGCCCGGATCTGCCTGCCCCTGGTGGCGTCCCTGATGGTTCTGGCCCTGGCCGGTTGCGCCGGCAAGACCGCTTACCGCGACAGTTGCGGCAGCCAGCTTGACAGCGCCTGGCGCGAACTTGACCTGGCCAAGGCCGAAGGCTTTGCCGGCACCGTCAGCTACTCCAAGGCTCTTTCGTTGCTGACCGGGGCCAAGACCCAGCAGCAGTTCGAAGCCTTCGAGGGCTGCACCAAGAAAGCCGAGAAGGCGCGTTTCTACATTCGCGAATCCCGCGCGGGACGATAAGGACAGCTGCAAGCTTCGTAATGTGAAGCTGCGCACGGAGTAGCTCATGATCGATCGGCTGGTGGCCCGGATTCTGGGCCTGGAAGTCCGTCTGCTGGCCTGCCAGGCCCGCTTGAATGCCCATACCGATAGCGAAGCTCTGCACGAGCTGCGAACCACTGTTCGCCGCTTGCGCAGCTTGCTTCGGCCACTGCGCGGGTTGCCCGGCGTCGAGCAGTTGGAGACAGCCGCATCGGCCGTCGGTGCCCTGACCACCCCCTTGCGCGACCGTGAGGTGCTGGCGGCGTATCTTGAGCAGCACGGCAAGACCGAGGCCGCGCAGCGACGCCAGCTGCAAATGGCCGAGGCCTATCCCGCCGTGGCCAGCAGTCCGGAGTTGGCGCATTTGCTGATGATCCTCGACGCATTCCCGCGCTTCATCCGCGCTGCACAGCGCCAGGGTCTGCTTGCGGGATTACGCAAACGCGTTGAGAAGCGCCTCGACAAACAATGGAAAAAGCTCGGCGAAGCCTTGCGCGATCCGGCTCATGACCGTCACCGACTGCGCCTGCTGATCAAGCGCGTGCGTTACGCCATCGAGGCCTACCCGGAACTGGATCGCTTGCCGAAACCGGCCATGCCTCGACTCAAATCCGCCCAAGGCGCGTTGGGCGATTGGCATGATTGCTGGCAATGGTTGGTGCGGGCCGGGGAAGAAGACGACTTGCGCTCCTGCGTACCTGTCTGGCGGATCACCATGGAAAAGGCCGAGGCCAAGTCCGACCGGGTGCTCGATAAACTCCTCGTAAGTTGCTTCGATAAATCCTGAATCTGCCCGTAACCCCTGTGGGAGCGAGCTTGCTCGCGATAGCGGTGTATCAGTC
>NZ_JBHFJB010000146.1:124689-126194 GCF_057334555.1 Pseudomonas sp. AGC41 | reverse complement strand
CCCCCGCTCCCACAGGGATTTAAGGAGTATTCAGAACCCACGGCTTTTCTGTCAGCCTCTTTGGCCGGAATGAGCGCTGTACTGCCCGCTCGGGATAGATAATATCCATCATCGTTTTCCCATCTCTTCGAGGTTGCCATGCGCTTTTCCGATTTGATCGATGCCGTGCGTCATCAGCCAGGCGCCGTCACCATTCCACCTGAATGGGGTCAGGGCCGGGCCAGTTTTGGTGGCTTGGTAGCGGCGCTGCAATACGAGGCGATGCGTGCCCGGGTTCCGGCCGATCGCCCGGTGCGCTCGCTGGCGATCACCTTTGTCGGCCCGGTCGAACCGGATGTCCCGGTCAGTTTCGAGGTCGATATATTGCGTGAGGGCAAGGCCGTCAGCCAGGTACTGGGGCGCGCTGTGCAGAAAGGTCAGGTGGTGACCGTGGTACAAGGCAGCTTTGGCGCATCGCGAACCTCGGTGGTGGCGGTACAGGCTGATCCCGCGCCGCCATTCAAGGACGTCGAGCAATGCCAGGAACTGCCCTATATCAAAGGTGGCACACCGGAATTCATGCGGCACCTGGCGATGCGCTGGAGCGTCGGCGGCCTGCCGTTTTCCGGTAACAAATCCCGCAGCATGGGCGGCTGGGTGCGCTTGCGTGGTGATGTGAAAGAGGAGGCGCTGGACGAGGGCCATATCCTGGCTTTGGTGGACGCCTGGCCGCCAGCGTTGTTGCCGCACCTGACGCAAATGGCGCCGGGCAGCACGTTGACCTGGACCATCGAGTTCGTCCAGCCATTGCTTGAGTTGACGACATTGGATTGGTGTCAGTACCTGGCCGAGATCGAGCATGCCCAGGATGGGTATGGCCATGTCGCGGCGAAATTCTGGAGCGCCGATGGCCGCTTGATCGCCATGAGCCGGCAGACGGTGACGATTTTCGGCTGAGGCCCTGCGGCGATTCAGTGACGGTGGCGATCCCGCCAGGCGCGCCACCATCCGCCGCTGAGGAAGAACCGTGGAAAGGTCAGGAATTGCTCCACCAGCAGGCGCGACATGGCGTCCTTGCGATCGCTGAAAGGCTCCGAGGCCTGCGCCTCTAGACCATGGCCATGGCGCTGCAATCCGAGTGCGGCGATTACACCAATCACGCCGATGGCGACATCGCCCAGGCTCAGGCTGAAGACGCCCGACACGATCAACAGAAACGCGACAATGAACAGCGGCACCGCGATCAGATGCAACACCAGGTTGGTCGGGTGGCGGTGGTTATCGGGATAGGCGCGCCATTGCCAGGCCGGAAGGTTGGGGTGACGTTTGCCCATGATGCTTGGTCCTTGAGTCCGTGAAATCCGAATAACCCAAGAATAGGCCGGGCCGGGCAGGGCGGCGAATCACGGTTGGCTATCGCAACGATAGGCACGATAGGCATATGGCTGTTGTGAGTCTCCCTGTCCTGATGATGAAGACTTTCTTCATGAGCAGAACCCGCTCTCGTGGGGGGGGGGGGGGGGGGG
>NZ_JBHFJB010000146.1:121647-124669 GCF_057334555.1 Pseudomonas sp. AGC41 | reverse complement strand
GCCCAGCGGGAGCGAGCTCCCTCGCCACGGGAATGCGCAGCGGATCCGGATTACAGCTTCAACTGCCAAATCGCCCTGTTCAACTCACCCGCCAGCGTCGCCAGTTCATCGCTGGTGGTGGCCGAATCCACGGTCTGGCGCACGGTATTTTCGGTCACGTCGCGGATACTCACCACGGCTCGGTTCATGTCCTCGGCCACATGGCTTTGCTGTTCGGCCGCGACCGCGATCTGCGTGTTGCTCTCGCGCATCTGCGCCACCGCCTCGGTGATCTGCAGCAACGCTTCGCCGGCCTCGCAAGCCTGTTGCACGCAGTCGTCAGCCTTGTGCGAGCTTTCCTGCATGAACTCCACCGCATCGCGGGTGCCTGCCTGCAAGGCCGACACCATGGCGGTAATCTCGTCGGTCGAGGTCTGCACCCGCTTGGCGAGGTTGCGGACCTCGTCGGCCACGACCGCAAAGCCCCGACCCATTTCGCCGGCTCGCGCTGCTTCGATGGCGGCGTTCAGCGCCAGCAGGTTGGTCTGCTCGGCGATGCTGTGGATCACGTTGACCACACCGTTGATCTTCTGGCTGTCTTCGGCCAGGCGCTGGATCATCTCGGCGGTCTGCTGCACGCCGGTGGAAAGCCCGGTGATCGATTGCTGCACGCGACTGACCACTTCCCGCCCGTTACCCGCCAGGATATCCGTGGTTTTCGACAGGTCGCGAGTGGCGCCGGCGTGCTGGGCGATGTGATAGACCGTGGCGGTCATTTCGTTGATGGCGGTGGCAGCCTGATCCGTTTCGCTCTGCTGGCCGAGCATGCCGTGGCGCACATCGCTCATGCTCGAAGCCAGGCGTGCCGCGCCACTGTCCAGCTGTCGGGCGGTGCTGGCAACGGTGTCGACCACCCGTTGGTAGCCGGCCTGCATGGCGTTGAACGCGGCGGCCATCTGGCCCACTTCGTCCTTGCAGGCCAAGGGCACGCGGGCGGAGAGGTCGCCGCTTTTCTCCACATGCAGCATCACGTCTTTCAACGTATTCAACTGGCTGAGCAGAAAACGGATCAATAGCTGCGATGCCCCCAACATCGCCAGCATCAGCAGCAACACGGCCACGGCATATTGGCTGAAGCGTTCACCGAACACCTGGCCCAGGCTGACCCCTCGGACCTGCTGTTCAAGGTGCATGGCATAAAGCACCAACAGCAAGGTAGTGACGAAGGCGACCGCATTGACCGCCCAGAATTTGTACTTCAGCGAGATATTGCTAAGCCAGGCACCCATGGAAGGTCTTCTCTGATAGCGGAAACAGTATTGGCAAGGTGCCATTATTCTGCTGCTGTTCAGGATGCTGGGTTTTGATGTGGGTCAATGGATATCAGGGAACCCTTGTGGGAGCGAGCCTGCTCGCGAAGGCGATCGATCTACTGCAGATAATCTGACTGACAGACCGCTTTCGCGAGCAGGCTCGCTCCCACAGGGGCCCATTGCGGTCAGGAAATTACCGGCAAGCCGAAAAACGCCCGCGCACACGCCGTGCTGTGGGCCGCCAGGTCTTCCTCGCTTTCGCCCCGGTGCAAGGCGACTTCACGCAATACGTCTGTCAGGTAGGCTGGCTCATTGCGACCGTTCTTGGGCTTTGGGCGCAGGGTGCGGGGCAGCAGATACGGGGCGTCGCTTTCGAGCATGAGCCGGCCACGGGGAATCTCCCGCACCAGCGGATGCAGATGGGTGCCGCGACGCTCATCGCAGATCCACCCGGTAATGCCGATGTGCAAGTCCAGGTCCAGGTAACTGAACAGCGCTTTTTTCTCACCGGTAAAACAATGCACCACCGCGGCAGGCAAGCGGTCGCGAAAATCCCGAAGAATTTCCAGCAGTCGCTGGTCGGCGTCGCGCTCATGGAGAAACACCGGCATTTGCAACTCCACGGCGAGCGCGAGGTGTTCTTCGAGGACTTTTTCCTGCTGCGGCCGGGGCGAGAAATCACGATTGAAATCCAACCCGCATTCACCCACTGCGCGCACGCGGTCCTGCTTGAGCAGGTCCTGCAAATGCCTGGCGCTGTCAGCCGTCCAGTCGCTGGCGCTGTGAGGGTGGATGCCGGCGGTGGAAAACAGCCGCGTTCCGTCTTCGTCAAGCTGCTGGCACAGTTCGAGAGCCTGTTCGCTGCCCTCGATGCTGGTGCCCGTCAATACCAACTGGCAGACCCCGGCGGCATAGGCGCGTTCAAGCACCGCCTGGTGTTTGTCAGCGAAACTGGGGTTGGTCAGGTTGACGCCGATATCGATGAGTTGCATGGTGCTACCTCGGCCCAAAGGCTGGAAAGCATATCAGAGCTGTAGATTTATAAGAAAAGCCAAGAACTACAATGGGTTGCGGCTGTCTGTTGAGGCCACGAGATAGGTCGGGGTGGTATCAATGCCATCGCTGTGCCAGTCTTTCGCACTTTTCAGCGCCCCACGGTGCTCTGTTTTGCCGAATCAACCACGGTTTGCCACCGGGTTGGCTCGGCAACATCCTTCCGGAGTGTGGATGGTTCGTCCCCAGGTATTGCTACTGCTGTGTTGCTCGCTGCTGTTGCCGATGGCGGCCGAAGCACGCCTGCCCGGACCGCTGCAAGTGGTGGCGCCGGGAACCGTGCGTGACCTGGCGCAGATCCGTAGCAGCCGGGTACTGAAGGTGTTGGTCAACCAGAGCCGCAACAGCTCCGGTGAGGTCCAGGGCCAGCCCATCGGCGTCGAATACCATCGCTTGCGGGCCTTCGAGCAATACCTCAATGGTCATGCTCGGGATGGCCAGGAAATCACCCTCAAGATTATCCCCAAGGCCAAGGACCAATTGCTCGGCGCGCTGCAGCGCGGGGAAGGGGACCTGGTGGCGCCAGGCGAATTGCTTGAGCCGCAAGCCGGCCATGCGGTCGCCGCCAGTGAGCCGATACGCACCGATGTGCCGTTGCTGCTGGTGGGGATCAAGGGCGAAAAGCGTTATTCGCGCGTGGAGCAGTTGTCCGGCAAGAGCCTGGGGGGGCCCAACGG
>NZ_JBHFJB010000146.1:114678-121627 GCF_057334555.1 Pseudomonas sp. AGC41 | reverse complement strand
GCGGCCCAACGGCAGCGCGGCGGGGGATGCGGTCAGCCAGATCAACCAGAAGCTGGCGCTGCTCAAGTTGCCGCCAGTGAAAATCGAATGGGTCGATCCCACCCTGGCGGTGGAGGATGTGTTGGAGATGGTCCAGGGTGGGATCTTCCACCTGACCATCGTCGAACAACCTATCGCCGAACGCTGGGGCAAGATCCTGCCCAAGTTGCGCTTCGACCGCCAGGTGCTCATCGGCGAGCCGAGTGACGAATATTGGTTCGTCCGCCGCGACGCCGGCATGCTGCGGGCGAGCATCGATCGATTCCTCGCCACCTATAAAGTCCCCGACAACCAGGACGCCGCGTTCCTGCGTATCTACCGGCGCTTGTATCAGGTTCATTATCCGCTGGCCCGGGCCAATCGACAGCGCCTGGAAAAACTTCGGCCGGTGCTGCAAAAACATGCCCAGGCCCAGGGCATGGACTGGCTCAACCTGGCGGCCCTGGCGTTCAAGGAGTCAGCCTTGCAACCCAACGCGCGCAGCGGCAGCGGCCCCACCGGCCTGATGCAGATCACGCCGTCCGCAGCCCAGCGGGTCGGGGTCAACAACATCCAGGACCTGGATGCCAATGTGCAGGCCGGCGCCAAATATCTGGCCATGATCCGTCGCAAATTCTTCTCCAGCCCCAAGCTCAACGAGCGCGAACGCATGGCGTTTGTCCTGGCTGCGTACAACATGGGACCGGAGCGCGTCCAAGGCATGCGTGCCGAGGCTCGGCGGCGCGGCTTGAACCCTGACCAGTGGTTTTTCCAGGTCGAGCGAATAGCCATGGAGCAGGTGGGAATGGGCGCCGTCAGCTACGTTAATAGCGTGAACAAGTATTACCTGGCATTTGATCGAGAGCGCGAATCCCTGGAGCCGCCAGAGCGAAAAGTGGCTTCGGCTAAATAATCTAATTTATAGATTGTTTTGGTGGGTTTTTTGCGCTTTTTGCCGGTGATTATTTGATTAATATGGCGACCAACACAAAACATCTCTCCCAAGGAATGCACCGCAATGAGCACTTTCATCAACAAAGTTCTGTTTACCCGCGCCGGCTACGGCCTGACTGTCCTGCGCATCGTCGTCGGCGTCATTTTCGCCGCCCACGGCTCGCAGAAACTGTTCGGGCTGTTTGGTGGTTACGGACTGGCGGGCACGGCGCAGTGGATGGACAGCATCGGTCTGACGCCTGGCTACCTGATGGCAACCCTGGCCGGTGGTACTGAATTTTTCGCCGGGCTGGCCTTGATCATCGGCCTGCTGACACGTCCAGCGGCGTTGGGCCTGGCCTTCCTGTCCCTGGTGGCGATTTTCTCCGTGCACATCGGCAACGGTCTGTTCATGGCCAACAATGGTTATGAGTTTGCCCTGGCCTTGCTGGCCGGCAGCATCGCCGTGTTGATCGAAGGTGCGGGCAAGCTGTCAGCGGATAACGCCATCGCCCGTTGATAACTTGCTCAAGACAACAAGGCCCGTCGAGTACGTAATGCTGCTCACTTAAGGCAATCGGGGAACCCGTGGCGAGGGAGCTTGCTCCCGCTGGGCCGCGAAGCGGCCCCAAAACCTACAACGCATCCGCCGGTTTACGACTGCTTCGCAGCCGAGCGGGAGCAAGCTCCCTCGCCACGGGTACATCATTTTGTGAAGTGAACAGGATTACCGTCCAGTACGGGCTTTTTTGTGCGCGTCGATTCTTGACACCGGCCAGCCAGCTTCTCTAGGATGCCGCTCATGCGCCGATTTAAACAGCTACTTGCGGGGCGCCAGGTGACTCATCCAGTCACCGACAGAAGCCGTGAAACAAGGCTTCGAAATACCGCTAAAGCGCTGGTTCGGTGTTGCCTCTCACCTGCCATGCAGACTTTTGAGGCAGAGACACGACACAATGAACGCACCCAGCCCCCTCGTACGTCTGGCGCCGATCACGGCGAACCTGCTGCAACGCAATCCGAAAATTCTCCTGGGCGGTACCCATCAGCCCACGCTGTTGCGCTACCTCGACGGCTGGCCGCGACGCAGCCATGGCCCCGCGGCCTTCCTGATCCAGTTTGTCGAAGACGGTGAATCGCTGGCGCGTTTCGCCGATGACAGCTTCGACCTGGCGGTGATCCAATCGCCAACGGCGGCGGACGCTGCGCAAATGATCCGGCACTTGACCCGTGTTGCACGGCAGGGACTGATCACTCGCCGTTGAGACGAATCGGACTATGGATAGCTGATATCGACGATGTAGACGAGCTTCTCTCCCGTTGGCGCCTGGACCCTGACTTCAGCGTCCAGCGCCTTGCCAATCAGGGCGCGAGCGAGGGGCGAGTCGATGCTGATCAGGTTCTGCTTCAGGTCCAGCTCGTCAGGCCCGACAATGCGATAGCGCGATTCCTTGCCGTCCTCATCCTCAACGGTGACCCAGGCGCCGAAATACACCTTGTTCGGATCGCTGGGCTTTTCGCTGACGACCTTGAGGGCTTCGAGACGTTTGGTGAGGAAACGCACGCGACTGTCGATTTCCCTCAGCATTTTCTTGCCGTAGGTGTATTCGGCATTTTCCGAGCGATCACCCTGGGCCGCTGCTTCGCTGACCGACTGGGTCACCTGGGGGCGGCGCACATGCCAGAGTTCATGGAGTTCAGCGCGCATCCGCGCCTCACCCTCGGGGGTGATCAGCGCGGTGCCGGCAGTACGGGGTGGACGATAGCGACTCATGGCAAGTTCTGGTGATGGCGAGGCCCGAAGTCTATCAACCCTCGCGCAACACTGTCAGTGGGCTGGCGTTGAGTGCTCGACGAGTGCCGAATACGCCCGCGGCACCGATCAGCAGCGCGCCCACCAGCGGCAATACCAGCAGCCATGGATGCGGATGCCACGGCAAGTCGAAGGCATAACGGTAGAGCACCAGGCTGACCAGTTCCGAACCCAGGGCCGCGAGCAAACCGCTGACCGCACCCAACAGGCCGAACTCGATGCGCCGGGCCTTGGTCAACAGCGGCCGCGCGGCACCCAGGGCACGCAGCAGCGCGCCTTGGCGGATCCTTTCGTCGAGGGTGGCCTGCAAGCCGGAAAACAGCACCGCCATCCCCGCCGCCAGCACAAACAGCAACACATATTCCACGGCCAGGGTCACCTGGGCCAGGATGCTGCGCAGTTGTTCGAGCAACGCCTCGACTTGGAGGATGGTCACGGCCGGGAAGGCGCGCGACAGGTCGACGATCTGCTGGTCATGGCCGGGAGCCAGATAGAAGCTGGTGAGGTAGGTCGCCGGCAGATCCTTCAACGTACCAGGCTGGAAAATCATGAAGAAGTTCGGCTGGAAATTGTCCCAGTTGATTTCCCGCAGGCTGGTGACCTTGGCTTCCCGGTTGAGGCCGCCGACGTTGAACACCAGGCGGTCGCCCAGTTTGATCTTGAGGTTTTCGGCCACTTTGCCTTCCACCGAAACCCCCGGGATATCGTCCGGTGGCTGTTGCTGCCACCAGTTCCCGGCCGTGACGACGTTGCCCGCCGGCAGCTCGGCTGCCCAGGTCAGGCTCAAGTCGCGTTGCAGCGCTCGGTCTCCGGCCGAGTCCTTGGTGACGAATTCCTTGGCCGGCTCGCCGTTGATACTGATGAGCCGTCCCGGTACCACGGGATAGAGCGGGGCCGACTGCGCCGACAACGCCATCAGCTTGTCGGTGAAGGCCTGCTTGTCGTTGGGCAGGATGTTCAAGGCGAAATAGTTCGGGGCGTTTTTTGGCAACTGGTTTTGCCAGGTGTCGAGCAACTCGCCGCGCAGGAGCGCGATCAAGGCCATGGACAACAGGATCAGGCCAAACGCCAGGGCCTGGCCGGCTGCCGCCAACGGATGGCGCAACAGCTGACCGAGTCCCAACCGCCAGGGCAGCGAGGCCCGGGCCAGCATCCGGCGCAGGCTCTGTAGCACCAGCAACAGCAGTCCGCCGAGCACCAGTGCGGCGATCACCCCGCCACCGAGCAGGGCAAAAGTCAGCACCAGGTCCAGGCTCAGGCGCCACATGATCAGCCCGAGCGCACCCAGGGCCGCGCCGTAGACCACCCAGCTGCTGGAGGGAATCGGCAACATGTCCCGACGCAATACGCGCAACGGCGGCACCCGGCCCAGCGCGGCGAGCGGCGGCAAGGCGAAACCCGCGAGTGCCACCAGCCCGGTGCCGATCCCGGCGATCGCCGGCAACAGGCCACCCGGCGGGACGGTGGTGGGCAGCAAGTCATGCAGCAAGGCAAACAATCCCAACTGGGCCACCCAGCCCAGTAGCGCACCGCTGATGCTTGCCAACAGGCCCAGCACGGCCAGTTGCAGGCTGAACAGCACCATGGTTTCCCGGCGCGACAGGCCAAGGCAGCGCAGCAGCGCGCTGGCGTCGAAGCGGCGGCTGGCGAAACGGTTGGCGGAAAGGGCCACGGCGACGCCGGACAGCAGCACCGCCACCAGGCTGGCCATGTTCAGGTAGCGCTCGGCCTTGCCCAGGGCTCCGCCGATCTGGCGATTGCCGTCACGGGCGTCCTGCAGTCGCTGGTTGGGCTCAAGACCTGGCTTGACCAGGTCGCGATAGGTTTGCAGCGCCGACGCCGGGCCGCGCCACAGGTCGCGATAGCTGACCCGGCTGCCCGGTTGCACCACGCCAGTGGCGTCGAGGTCCTTGAGGTTGATCATGACGCGCGGAGTCAGGCTGTAGAAATTACCGGCGCGGTCCGGTTCGTAAGTCAGCACGCGGCTCAGGCGAACGGTCTTGTTGCCGACATCGATGCTGTCGCCGATCTTCAGGTCCAGCGCGGTCAGCAGCCGTGCTTCGACCCAGGCTTCCCCGGGGGCAGGTCGTCCGCCGGTTTCTTCCGGGGCGAAGGGCGCCGGGGCGCTTTTCAGTTCCCCGCGCAAGGGATAGATGTCATCGGCTGCCTTGACGCTGGACAGCTGGATACCGTTGTCGGTGGCGACAACGCTGGAGAACTCCACCACCCGGGCATATTCCAGGCCCAGTTCGGTGCCGCTGCGGATCTGTTCCGGACGGGCAGGGGAGCTGCCTTCGAGCAGCAGGTCGGCGCCGAGAAATTCGGTCGCGCGCATCATCATCGCGCCATTCAGGCGGGCGCCGAAGTAACCGATGGCGGTGCTCGCCGCCACGGCCACCAGCAGGGCGAAGAACAGCACGCGCAACTCGCCGGCGCGGGCATCGCGCAGCAACTGGCGCAGGGCAAGGCTGAACAGGCGCAACAAGGGCAAGCGTGCCATCAAGGCTCCAGGGGCGCGACCATCAGGCCGGCTTCAAGTCGGATCAGGCGCCGGCAGCGATGGGCCAGGCGTTCGTCGTGGGTCACCAGTACCAGGGTGGTACCGCGTTCCTTGTTCAGCTCGAACAGCAGATCGCTGATGCGTTCACCGGTGTGGCTGTCGAGGTTGCCGGTCGGCTCATCGGCGAACAGTACGTCCGGCTCGGCGGCAAAGGCGCGGGCAATCGCGACGCGCTGTTGTTCGCCGCCCGAGAGCTGGCGTGGCGAGTGGGTCAACCGTTGGCCGAGGCCGACTCGCTGCAGCAGTTGCGTGGCGCGTTCCCTGGCATCCTTGCGGCCGTCCAGTTCCAGCGGCAGCATGACGTTCTCCAGCGCGTTGAGGCTGTCGAGCAGTTGGAACGACTGGAAAACGAAACCGACGTGTTCGGCGCGAACCCGGGCGCGCTGGTCTTCGTCCAGTGCGCTGAGGGCCTGGCCGGCGAGGGTCACTTCACCGCTGCTGGGCAGGTCGAGGCCGGCCAGCAGCCCAAGGAGCGTGGATTTGCCGGAACCGGACGCGCCGACGATGGCCAGGCTGTCGCCCTTGTTCAGTTCCAGGCTGAGTTCGTGCAGGATGGTCAGTTCACCTTCCGCGCTGGGAACCACTTTGCTAAGGTCCTTCGCGGTGAGAATGCTTGAGCCCATGGAGAATCCGATGCGAGTGTGGTTTTTGAGTGCCGGCCTGGCCTTGATGTGCATGGTCCAGAACGCAGCGGCGGGTACAGTCCTGATCGTTGGCGATAGTATCAGCGCGGCTTTCGGCCTGGATACCCGGCAAGGCTGGGTGTCGTTGCTGGAACAACGGCTCAAGGCCGAGGGTTTCGACGATAAAGTGGTCAATGCCTCGATCAGTGGCGACACCAGCGCAGGTGGCCTGGCACGCCTGCCGACGCTGCTTGCAGCCCATAAGCCGGACCTCGTTGTCCTGGAGCTGGGCGGTAACGATGGCCTGCGTGGACAGCCGCCAACACAATTGCAACAAAACCTTGCAGCGATGATCGACAGCTCCCGCGCCAGCGGTGCCAAAGTGCTTTTGCTGGGCATGCAACTGCCCCCCAATTATGGGCGGCGCTACACCGAGGCTTTTTCGAAGGTCTATGACACCTTGGCCGAGGAGAAAAAAGTGCCGCTGGTGCCGTTTTTCCTCAAGGATGTCGGCGGCGTTCCCGGAATGATGCAGGGTGACGGATTGCATCCGTCCGTCGCGGCCCAGGGCAAGTTGCTGGAAAATGTCTGGCCGGCGCTGAAACCGCTGCTTTGACGCTTTTCTACAGGCGGTCTTTCGGCTAATGTGGCGCCCCCGATTTGGAGCCCCTGATGCCGCGTCCCGC
The DNA here is from genome assembly GCF_057334555.1 of Pseudomonas sp. AGC41. Classification (NCBI taxonomy): domain Bacteria; kingdom Pseudomonadati; phylum Pseudomonadota; class Gammaproteobacteria; order Pseudomonadales; family Pseudomonadaceae; genus Pseudomonas; species Pseudomonas sp. AGC41. The sequence continues at coordinate 114,994 of NZ_JBHFJB010000146.1, read as the reverse complement.
CTGGTCCCTGTTTGCCTACCAACTGATCGAGCCTGACGAGCAGCTGGATCTGTTCGCCTGCCAGGAAGTGCGGGTGCATCTGGTGACCCGGCAGTTGGAGCTCGGCGGCTCGGCCGACCGCACCCTTTGCGGCAGTCTTTTGCCGGCGCAGCCACGCTGGTCGGCCGTTGACCGCAGGATTTTCCAGGACCATCGCCTTTGCTCCTTGTGCCGGGCGATCCTGGAGTCGCAGAAGCGCGGTACCTCGCCGATCTGGCCGGAGCTGCGCTTCGAGTTGTGATCCCCTGATTCCGAGCAGGTCCCTTGTGGGAGGGGG
>NZ_JBHFJB010000146.1:102615-114625 GCF_057334555.1 Pseudomonas sp. AGC41 | reverse complement strand
ATGCAAGCTGATCCATCGCCTTCGCGAGCAGGCTCGCTCCCACAGGATCTGGGTCTCTCTCAGAATCTGCTACACATCGGACGCTTCGGCGCTGCTCTCCCCGAAATAACGGGACGCAGTGTACAATCGCGTTTTCATACCCTCTGTTCGATCTGCGAAGGATTTCCCGGATGTTGCCGCGCTTGCCTGCCGTCGCCCGCTGCCTGTCTCTTGCCGCCCTGTGTATGGCGGGGCCCGTTGCTGCATTGGAGCTGCCTCTGCCGCCACCGGGTGAAGACATCATCGGTCAGGTGCAGGTCATCAAGGCCAAATACGAAGACACCTTCGCCGACCTGGGCACAACCTATGACCTGGGTTACACCGAGATGGTCGCCGCGAACCCGGGCGTCGACCCCTGGTTGCCGGGTGCCGGCACTGAAATTGTCTTGCCGACCCGTTTTATCCTGCCACCGGGCCCGCGCGAAGGCATCGTGATCAACCTCGCGGAATACCGTCTCTATTATTTCCCCAAGGGCCGGAACGTGGTGTACACCTTCCCGCTGGGAATCGGTCGCGAAGGTTGGGGCTCGCCCATCGCCCACACCAGCATCATCGCCAAGACCCCAAACCCGACGTGGACCCCGCCGGCCTCGATCAAGGCTGAACACGCCGCCGACGGCGATCCCTTGCCGAATGTGGTTCCGGCCGGCCCCGATAACCCGCTGGGCCCGTTCAAATTCACGCTGGGAACCCCGGGTTACCTGATCCATGGCTCGAACAAGAAGTTCGGCATCGGCATGCGTACCAGCCACGGTTGCTTCCGGATGTTCAATAACAACGTGCTGGAGATGGCCGGCATGGTGCCGGTGGGGACTTCGGTCCGGATCATCAACGACCCGTACAAACTGGGCCTGAGTGGCGGCAAGGTTTACCTGGAAGCCCACACTCCGCTGGACGACAAGGGCAACCCGTCGGTGGTGGACAAACACACCGCAGTCATCAATGCGATGCTCAAGCGTGAGGACATCACCAGCAACTTGCGCATGAACTGGGATGTGGTGCGTGACGTGGTGGCCGCCGAAGACGGCCTGCCGATAGAGATCGCTGTGCCGAGTGCCTCGGCACCGATGGTATCGAGCGCGCCGGTCGACCTGACGCAGTAGCGCGACGCGCCATCCTGACCCGCCCACCTCCAAGGATGTCGGCGGGTTTTTTATCGCCGGGGAAAACTGCGGGCAATAAAAAAGCCGACCCAGTAATGGGTCGGCTCGATAACAATCCCGAAGGACTATTACTTGCGGCTAGCTTTTTCCAGCATGCGCAGAGCACGCTCGTTAGCTTCGTCAGCAGTCTGTTGTGCTTTTTGAGCAGCAGCCAGAGCTTCATCAGCTTTGCGGTAGGCTTCGTCTGCACGAGCTTGGGCGCGAGCTGCTGCGTCTTCGGTGGCAGTCAGACGTGCTTCGGTTTCTTTCGATGCGCTGCTGCAACCGGTAGCCAGAACTGCGGCCAGGGCCAGAGCAGAGAATTTCAGAACGTTGTTCATCGTGTTCCCCTTCAAAGGACTTTCTATTTAGTGACTGTCTCCCCAGAGTGAGGAGTTAGCCGGCGTACATACTACTCATTACTTGTAGTAAGTAAACTGACGTAGCGCAAGAAGCAAAAAAATTGTAGGCGGTGATTCTTTTCCAAGCAACTTTTCCGAGCGGTGTTTGGAAAATACCCAACGCCAAGCCCCGGAATGGAGCACGGCGATGAAGAAAAGTTCCGTTGACGCCGCAACTCACAGGCCCTCGCTAAAGTCGCTGTTTATTGATTCCGTTAGAGTTTTGTTCATTTTTTGCGCAATCGTCCCGACATCTTTTTATTGCCGGTGGCGGTGACTTTAACAACCGGCGCTCGTCCAAGACTCAACAACTGGCGATGTTCACCTATTGCGCCTCGGCCGATTACAGCGCGACCGTGTCGCTCAATCGATAAACCCGTCGGGGATTATCACCTCAGTGACGGGCGTGCCTTGAGCATTTGCGTCATTGGTGTCTACTATTCACGACGTGCTCGGGTTTGAGCGATTGGTTTTTTTGCGCTCGGTGACCACACAGGCACGGGGTGGCGTAGATGTTCCTTCGCCGGAAAAACATCGGTAAGGTAGGGGTCAGCATTCAGACCCGCGAGGAGTAGTGATGAGCGAGGCGGTTACCATCCACCATGACCAGGCTGGTCATCAGTTCGAGACCATTGTGGACGGTCATCGTGCCTATCTGACCTACATGGACCTGGGCAAACAGACCCTGGACATCTATCGCACCTTCGTGCCGAACGCGCTGCGTGGCAGGGGGATTGCTGCGAAGTTGACCGAAGAGGCGCTGAAGTACGCCGAGGAAATGGGCTACACGGTGATCCCGTCCTGCTCCTACGTGGAGCGCTACATGGAGCGGCACCAGCGGCACGCGGCGAAGCTCTGACACAATGATTCCCGATAAAAAAACGCCGGACTGCGAAGCCCGGCGTTTTTTTATGCGTTGAGGTCAGGCGAGAAGGCCCGATCAGCTGCGCTGGCGCTTTGGCAGCACGTCCTTGAGTTTGGCGTGCATGCTGCGCAGGGTCTTCTCGGTGGCGCTCCAGTCAATGCAGGCGTCGGTGATGGAGACGCCGTACTGCAAGTCGGCAAGGTTTTTCGGAATTGCCTGGCAACCCCAGTTCAAATGGCTTTCGACCATCAGGCCGATGATTGACTGGTTGCCCTCGAGGATCTGGTTGGCGACGTTCTCCATCACCAGCGGCTGCAGTGCCGGATCCTTGTTGGAGTTGGCGTGGCTGCAATCGACCATGATGTTCGGCTTGATGTTTGCCTTGTTCAGCGCCTGCTCGCACAGCGCGACGCTGACTGAGTCATAGTTCGGCTTGCCGTTGCCGCCACGCAGTACGACATGGCCGTAGGCGTTGCCCTTGGTGGTGACGATCGAAACGCCGCCTTCCTGGTTGATGCCCAGGAAACGATGAGGACTGGACACCGACTGCAAGGCGTTGATCGCCACGGTAAGGCCGCCGTCGGTGCCGTTCTTGAAGCCCACCGCCGATGACAGGCCGGAGGCCATTTCGCGGTGGGTCTGGGATTCGGTGGTACGCGCGCCGATGGCCGACCAGCTGATCAGGTCCTGCAGGTACTGCGGGGAGATCGGGTCCAGGGCTTCGGTGGCGGTGGGCAAGCCCATCTCGGCAAGGTCCAGCAGCAATTGGCGACCGATGTGCAGGCCATCCTGGATCTTGAAGGAGTCGTCCAGGTACGGGTCGTTGATCAGGCCTTTCCAGCCGACGGTGGTCCGGGGCTTTTCGAAATACACCCGCATCACCAGGTACAAGGTGTCGGAGACTTCCGCCGCGAGCACTTTCAGGCGCTCGGCATATTCATGGGCGGCCTTGATGTCATGGATCGAGCAGGGCCCGATGACCACGAACAGGCGATGGTCGGTGCCGTCGAGAATGTTGCGGATGACTTCCCGGCCCTTGGTCACGGTGCGCAGCGCAGCGTCGCTCAGGGGGATATCGCGCTTGAGCTGGTCAGGCGTGATGAGGGTCTCGTTGGAGGCGACGTTAAGGTCATTGATCGGTAAATCAGCCATCGTGTTACTCGTCAGGTCACGGGTGCCGGCCGCCAGCGATCCCCGCGCGGCGGTGCACAGCGGATTTAAGCGCGGCGGGGAGCCGAACCTTAGCGCGTTAAGAGGTGGCTCGACAATGGGCAGCGGCGGGTTTAATCCCCGATTCGCAAGGTAACCGTCATCGGGTAGGCCGACGCGGGAGAACGTAACCGGATGCAATGACGTTTGCATGCCTCGCCGCTCGCGCTGATAGTGTGCAGAGATTGTTCACCAGAGGAGTCTTGATGATGCAGGCAGGCGATAAACCAAGGATCGGGGTGATCGGTACAGGCGCGATCGGCGGATTCTATGGCGTGATGCTGGCTCGGGCCGGTCATGACGTTCACTTTCTGCTGCGCAGCGAATTTGCCGCCGTGGCCGAGGCTGGCCTGCGGGTCGACAGCGCAGTGCATGGCGCGCTGACGCTCCAGCCGGCCCAGGTCTATCGCAAGGCGGCCGACATGCCGCCGTGCGACTGGCTGCTGGTCGGTGCCAAGACCACCAGCAATGCCGACCTGGCCCCAGCGATCATCCAGGCCGCGGCCGACGGCGCCAAAGTCCTATTGCTGCAGAACGGCCTCGATGTCGAAGAGCAACTGCGACCACTCCTGCCCGATTCACTGCACCTGCTCGGTGGCTTGTGCCTGATCTGCGTGAATCGGGTCGCCCCGGGCTTCATTGCCCACCAGGCGCTCGGGACGATCAACATCGGTTACCACAGCGGTCCTGGCACTGATCAGGCCGCACGCATGGCGATCGTCGAGGAGGGGGCTGGGCTGTTCCGGGGTGCGGGCCTGGATTCCCAGGCCATGCCAGACCTCGGGCAGGCACGCTGGCAGAAACTGGTGTGGAACGTGCCCTATAACGGCCTTTCGGTTCTGCTCGGCGCAAGCACCACGCCGTTGATGGCCGACGACCACAGTCGTGGGCTGATCCAGGCGCTGATGGCTGAAGTGGTGCGTGGCGCACAAGCCTGCGGTCACGAGATCGCGCCGGGCTACGCGGAATATCTGTTCACGATGACCGAAAAAATGTCCGACTATTGGCCCAGCATGTACCACGACTATTGCCAAAGGCGCCCGTTGGAGCTGGAGGCGATCTACGCTCGGCCATTGGCGAAGGCCAGGGCCGCTGGATGCGAGTTGCCCAGAATCGAAGCCTTGTACCAGGCGCTGGCGTTCATCGATCGACGCAACTGCTGATCGGAGGTAAAGGGGGAAGCATGGCAAACAATATCGATGACAGGCTGGTGCTGGCGATTTCGTCGCGAGCGCTGTTCGACCTGAGCGAAAGCCACAAGGTCTACCTGTCGGGGGGCGTCGAAGCCTATCGGCAATACCAGATCGAACACGAGGATGAAGTCCTTGAACCGGGGGATGCCTTCGCGCTCGTGCAGAAACTGCTCAACCTCAACGAGCACCTGGGCCGTGCCCGCGTCGAGGTCATCCTGGTTTCGCGCAACAGCGCCGATACCGGTCTGCGGGTGTTCAATTCGATTCATCATTACGGCCTGGCGATCTCCCGTGCCGCGTTCGTCGGCGGTCGCAGCCCATACCCGTACCTCAAGGCGTTCGGTTGTGATCTGTTCCTGTCCACCCACGCTGAAGATGTACGCAGTGCCCTGGACGCCGGATTTGCCGCGGCGACGATCCTTTCGGGCGGCGCCAGCCGTGCCGCCAGCGAAGAGCTGCGCATTGCCTTCGACGGCGACGCGGTGCTGTTTTCCGACGAGTCTGAGCGTGTCTATCAGGCTGGTGGTCTGGAAGCGTTCCAGGCCAGTGAACGCCAGGCCGCGCGCGAGCCGCTGCGAGGCGGGCCGTTCAAGGGGTTCCTGGCGGCGCTCAATGCGCTGCAACGCGAATTCCCCGAGGACGCCTGCCCGATCCGGACCGCGCTGGTCACGGCCCGTTCGGCGCCGGCCCATGAGCGGGTCATCCGCACGCTGCGCGAATGGGACATCCGCCTGGACGAGTCGCTGTTCCTCGGCGGCCTGACCAAGTCGGCCTTCCTCGAAGCCTTTGCCGCCGACGTGTTTTTCGACGACCAGACCGGGCACTGCGAACTTGCCCGCGAAGTGGTCGCCACCGGGCATGTGCCCCACGGCATCAGTAACGAAGTGAAGCCCTGAGCGCCCGTTCTTCGGGGCGCTGCTAAGCTGAATCAATCTCCGCCATTCTGGCACTCGAGGAGGTCACATGATTCGTTCGATGCTGTATGCCACGGACCTGGGGCTGTACGCCCCGTATGTGATGCAGCATGCCTTGGCGTTGGCACGGACGTTTGAAGCCGAGTTGTATGTGGTGCATGCCGTAGAGCCGATGGGGCTGTTCGCCGAATCGGTGTTGCAGAGCTATCTCGACGAGCAGGCGTTGAACGAATTTCATCGCCAGGGTCTGAGTACGGTGATGGCTAACATCGAGCAGCGGGTCCTCGACAACTTTCGCGAAGAGTTGGGCGAGGGGCAGCAGGACCTGAAACTGATCAAGTCGGTTCGGGTGTTCCAGGGCGACCCCTCCCAGGTCATCCTTGAACAGGCTGCGAAACTCTCTGTCGATTTGCTGATCGTAGGCAGTCATTGCCAGGGTGCGAGCGGCGAGACGCCGTTGGGCAGGACTGCCGCGCGGGTATTGCAGTTATCCCGCGTGCCGGTCTACCTGGTGCCGCTGGTCCAGCGCAGGCGCCAGGGCGAAGCTTGAGGCTAAATGATGGCTTTTTATAAAAAGTTCTAGATTTATTGGTTCCACCATCCATATAGTTATATACACCGTCGCTGATGCCCGTGACGTCCAACTGCTTTGAGGGATACATATGAAGCTTCAACAACTGCGCTACATCTGGGAAGTGGCGCACCACGACCTCAACGTTTCCGCAACCGCTCAAAGCCTCTACACGTCGCAACCTGGCATCAGCAAGCAGATCCGCCTCCTGGAAGACGAGCTGGGCGTCGAAGTCTTCGCCCGCAGCGGCAAGCACCTGACCCGCGTCACCCCCGCCGGTGAGCGCATCATCACCACCGCCGGCGAGATCCTGCGCAAGGTCGAGAGCATCAAGCAGATCGCTCAGGAGTTCTCCAACGAGAAAAAAGGCACCCTGTCCATCGCGACCACCCACACCCAGGCGCGTTATGCCTTGCCGCCGGTCATCAGCAATTTCATCAAGCAATACCCGGACGTGGCGCTGCACATGCACCAGGGTTCGCCGATGCAGATCGCCGAAATGGCCGCTGACGGCACCGTCGATTTCGCCATCGCCACCGAGGCCCTGGAGCTGTTCGGAGACCTGGTGATGATGCCGTGCTATCGCTGGAACCGCTGCGTGGTCGTCCCTCACGGGCATCCGCTGACCAAGCTGCCGAAGCTGACCCTCGAAGCGCTGGCCGAATACCCGATCGTGACTTATGTGTTCGGTTTCACCGGTCGTTCGAAACTCGACGAAGCCTTCAGCCATCGCGGCCTGACCCCGAAAGTAGTGTTCACCGCTGCCGACGCCGACGTGATCAAGACCTATGTGCGCCTCGGGCTGGGCGTGGGCATCGTTGCGAAGATGGCGGTCGACACCAAGCTCGACAATGATTTGGTGGTCCTGGATGCCAGCGAGTTGTTCGAATCCAGCGTGACCAAGATCGGTTTCCGCCGCGGCACTTTCCTGCGCGGATTCATGTGCGATTTCATCGAGAAATTTGCCCCGCACCTGACCCGGGAAGTCATGGCCAAGGCCATCCAGTGCCACAACAAGCAGGAACTTGAAGAGCTGTTCGACGGCGTCGAACTGCCGGTGCATTAATTAGACCTCTAGATCGCCTCGGTGACAGCGAACTGTTGCCGGGCGCCTGCCACGACGATCTCCACTTCATCCCCTTCGAATTTTCCCAGCAGGCCTCGTCCGAGTGGTGAGCGAGGGGTGATGACGGTAATCGGCTGTCCCACCAGCGAGACCTTCAACCCCGCCGCGTCAGGGCCGAGGAACAGCCACTGCTGGCGACCGTCCTCATCTTCCAGCCCGATCAATGTGCCGACCTGGATGCCGCGTTCTTCATCGTAGGGCCTCAGCGCCAGATTCTGGCAGAGCACCAGTGCCTGGCGGATTTCCTCCACGCGCCTGGCTTGCCCGGCGGCGAGGTATGAAGCTTCCAGGCCCAGGGTGTCGTATTTGTTTTCGGCGATGTTCTCCTCGTGGGTCGCGGTTTCGTAGGCGGTCTGCGCGGCGCGTTCGGCGATATCAAGGTCAATCCTGAGCTTGTCGAGTATCAGTTGGTGGACGGTCTGTTTGTTCATGGTCATTCGCAAAATTGCAGGACATTGGCGCGGCTCTTCTCGCTTGGCGCGTTCTGGTCCTGTTGCAGCCAGAATTGACACTTGGGGTTGGACAGGTTGCGAGGGTTGCTACGTGCCTGGTCGAGCGCCTGGCGTTGCTCGTTCTTTTGCAGGTTCTGTTGATACTGCTCGAACATTGGCGTCGGCGTCGGCGTCGGCTCCGGGGCTGGCGGTGCCGCCGGCGGCTGCGCCAATTGATGAACCGCGGCGGCTACCGGGGCCAGTTGTTCATCGAACAGAAACCTGGACAGCAGCCATCCCGTCAGCACGATGGCAAGAAATCCCAGCCACAAACCCAAGGCGATGCCCAGCGTCAGTTGCAACGTGGTGAGGCGGGGAGAGGAGTGGTTGGGCATGTCTGCTTCCTGGCGATGAACATGGAGGATGCGCTGATTGTCGCATGAAGATTAATCGCCGTCGGCCCTTCTGCTTCACGGCTTTAATGCGGGACAATCAGGCTTTGCCACAGGGAGTCTGGAATGACTGTGCGTTGGGATATTTTTTGCACCGTCGTCGATAACTATGGCGACATCGGCGTCACCTGGCGCCTGGCTCGGCAATTGGTCGCCGAGCATCAATGCGCGGTGCGGCTGTGGGTCGACGACCTGCGCGCCTTCGAGCGGTTATGTCCGTCTATCGATGTCACGCTGTCCGAGCAATGGCAGCAAGGCGTACAAGTGCGTCACTGGCCCAAGGACTGGCAGCCCACCGAAGCTGTCGATGTGGTGATCGCTGCATTTGCCTGCCAGTTGCCCAGCGCCTACATGGACGCGATGGCCGAGCGTCCGGCGGCGCCTTTGTGGATGAATCTCGATTACCTGAGCGCCGAGGACTGGGTGATCGGTTGTCACGGTTTGCCGTCGGTGAAGTACAAGCACGTGCAGAAGTATTTCTTTTTTCCGGGGTTCCAGGAGGGCACCGGTGGCTTGCTGCGTGAGGCCGGTTTGTTGGAGCGGCGTCGACAATTCCAGCAGGATGGCGAGGCGCAGAAGGCTTTTCTGCGAGGATTGGGCGTCGAGCCCGAGCCGGGGGCGCGGCTGATATCACTGTTTGCCTATGAAAACGACGGTTTGGCCAGTTGGTTCGATGCGCTGGCGACCGATGCTCGTCCGTCGCATGTGCTGGTTCCGGAGAGCCGCATCCTCGCCGATGTCGAACGTTGGGTCGGCATCGACGGCCTGAAGGCCGGTGCCGTGCATCGCCGTGGCGCCCTGACCGTGCAGGTGCTGCCGTTCGTGCGCCAGGATGAATATGACCAACTGTTGTGGTGCTGTGATTTCAACGCCGTGCGCGGCGAAGACTCCTTTGTGCGCGCGCAGTGGGCCGGCCGGCCGCTGCTCTGGCACATCTATCAGCAGGAAGAAGACGTTCATCTGGAAAAACTCGAGGCGTTTCTCCGCTTGTATACCGACGGGCTCCCGGAGGCTGCGGAAAAAGCGATCAGCGGTCTCTGGCGGGCCTGGAACGCCGGCCAAGGCATGGCCGAGCACTGGAGAGCCGCCTGCGAGCAACACCAGGCGCTTGCCGAACATGCCCAGGCCTGGTGCCAGAAACAGGCCTCTCGAGCCGATCTTGCCACGGCGCTGGTGAAGTTTTACCGAAATTGGATATGATACGCGGCCTAGATTTTTGTAAATCCCATCCAAATTCGGATATTCGCAATGAAAACTGGTAAAGAACTCAAACCCGGTACCGTGATTCGTATCGACAACGATCCTTGGCTGGTTCAGAAAGCTGAATTCACCAAGTCGGGTCGTAACAGCGCGATCATGAAGACCAAGCTGAAAAACCTGCTGACCGGCTACAAGACCGAAACCGTCTACGGTGCGGACGATAAGCTGGACGACGTGATCCTGGACCGTAAAGAGGCGACCCTGTCTTTCATCAGCGGCGATACCTACACGTTCATGGACACCACTGACTACACCATGTACGAGCTGAACGCCGAAGACATCGAAAGCGTTCTGCCATTCGTTGAAGAAGGCATGACCGACGTCTGCGAAGCCGTATTCTTCGAAGAGCGCCTGGTTTCCGTGGAACTGCCGACCACTATCGTGCGTCAGGTTGACTACACCGAAGGCTCCGCTCGCGGCGACACTTCCGGCAAGGTGATGAAGCCTGCCAAACTGAAGAACGGCACCGAACTGTCGGTTGCTGACTTCATCGAGATCGGCGACATGATCGAGATCGATACCCGCGAAGGCGGTTCCTACAAAGGCCGCGCTAAATAAGCGAAGCCTTCTGTATGAAAAAAAGCCCGACCATTGAGTCGGGCTTTTTATTTCCTCTATTTCGATCCGGGCTCTGAGGCTCCACCATTACTTCAGGTGTTGCTTGAGTTCCTCGGACGCCTGCAGCATCGCCGAACGCACCGCCGGCACCTGGCTAACCACGTTAAGCAGGCCATAGTCGTGGATCATGCCGTTGTAGCGCACGGCTGTAACCGGTACGCCTGCCGCGTCCAGTTTACGGGCGTAGGCTTCACCTTCGTCGCGCAGCACATCAGCCTCGGCGGTCTGCACCAGCGCCGGCGGCAGGCCCTTGAGTTGTGCGGTGGTTGCCCGCAATGGCGAGGCATAGATCTCGTTACGCTGCCCGGCATCGGTGGTGTAGTTGTCCCAGAACCACTTCATCATGTTCTTGCTGAGGAAGTGCCCTTCTGCGAACTGATTGTAGGACGCCGTCTCGAAGCTGGCGTCGGTCACCGGCCATAACAATGCCTGGAAGCGGATCGCCGGCGTACCCTTGTCCTTGGCCATCAGCGCGACGACGGCCGCCATGTTGCCGCCGACGCTGTTGCCCGCTACGGCCAGGCGCTTGCCATCCACGTTGATCTGCTTGCCATTCTCGGCCACCCACTTTGTCGCGGCGTAGGCCTGGTTGATCGCTACCGGGTAATGCGCCTCGGGCGATGGTGTGTAGTTGACGAACACCGCAACGGCACCCGAACCCGCTACCAGATCCCGAACCAGCCGTTCATGGGTAGGAAAATCACCCAGGACCCAGCCACCGCCGTGGAAGAACATGAACGCGGGCAGCTCACCCTTGACCCCAGCCGGACGCACGATGGTCAGGCTGATCGACTGGCCATCGACCTGGATGGTTTTCTCGCTGATATCGGCCTTGGGCAGCGTCAACTTCACACCTGCCTGGGCGCCGACCAGTACGGCACGGGCATCTTTTGGTGACAGCTGCTCCAGCGGTTTGCCGGTGCCGGCATTCAGTGCGTCGAGGAACGCCTGGGTGTTGTGCTCGACGATGCCGCCGGCGAAGGCGTTGCTGATGCTCAGGGCGAGAAGGGTGCCGGTCAGGGCTTTGCTGAGGGTGTTCATGTGAATCTCCTTGAAGGTCGGTCCGGGTAGAGGGTTTAGACGGTTACGTGCAGGCGTACATCAACGTTGACGCGGGTGGCATTGGAGTACGGGCAAACCTGGTGAGCGGCTTCCACAAGGCTTTGGGCGTCGGTCTGGTCAACTCCTGGGAGGCTGATGTGCAGGTCGATGTCGAGACCGAAACCACCGGGGATCTGACCGATGCCGACGTGAGCGGTGATCGAGGCGTCGTCCGGGATCTTGCGTTTGCTCTGGCTGGCGACGAATTTCAGCGCGCCGATGAAGCAGGCCGAGTAGCCGGCGGCGAACAGTTGCTCGGGGTTGGTCGCCGCACCACCGGCACCGCCAAGCTCCTTGGGTGTGGCAAGTTTGACGTCGAGGATGTTGTCGTTGGAGATGGCACGACCGTCACGGCCGCCGGTGGAGGTTGCGATTGCGGTGTAGAGAGTTTTCATGGTGGACGCCTCGTTCATGGTTGGGTTTCTGCGCTAAATGTCTGCGCGCTAAGTAGATCTGAAGAGAATGTAATGCACAAATATTTTGCGCGCAAGATAAATTTCAGATAATTTTGAACAAACCCGCCCTGAATGGCTGAAAGCCTTGTTCTAGAGCGGTTTATAGGTGACAGATTTATTTGATGCGTGAGTCTGGTGGCCGGGGTGACCGCTTTCGCGAGCAGGCTCGCTCCCACAGGGGACTGGTGGTGGCCACGGATTTTGTGACCAGTGATGGCCAATGTGGGAGGGGG
>NZ_JBHFJB010000146.1:98584-102595 GCF_057334555.1 Pseudomonas sp. AGC41 | reverse complement strand
CGAAAGTGGTGGTTCAGTTGGCGGCGATGCTGGAGATGTCGCGCCTTCGCGAGCAGGCTCGCTCCCACAGGATTGGCTGCGTCAGAAAATCAGAGGCTGTCCTGTAGATGGCCGCGCAGCTCCTGCAGGTCATGTTGCAGTTTTTTCAGTTGCTCTAGCGTCTGGCCGCTGGCGGCGAGGATGCATTGGGGGATGTCGAGAGCCTTTTTCTGCAAGGCGCGGCCTTGTTCGGTGAGCTCGACAATCACCACGCGTTCATCTTCGCGGCTGCGGGTGCGACTCAACAGGCCTTCAGCCTCCAGGCGCTTGAGCAGCGGGGTCAGCGAGCCAGGGTCGGTGAGCAGGCGGTTACTGATTTCGCCGACGGTCAGCCCGTCTTGCTCCCACAACACCATCATCGCCAGGTACTGCGGATAGGTCAGGCCCAACGCCTGGAGCAGAGGCTTGTAGACCTTGGTCATCAACAGTGAGGTTGAGTGCAGGGCGAAACAGACCTGGTTTTCCAGCAGCAGAGCTGCGCAAGGATCGGAGGTGTCTTGTTGGGTAGTCATGGCAAAACCTTTCATCAATGATCGGTACGAATCTAGTGGTCAAACCTTTAATGCACAAGATAATTCTGACGGAGTGAGCAGCCGTTACGTTCCCTGTGGATCGCCAACTGGGTAGGATAGACGCCCTGGTAAAGGGAGAATCGTCTGTGATCGAGGTCGTGCTGTATCTGCTGTTAGGCGCCGCGCTGGGCACTTTGGGGGGATTGTTCGGCATTGGTGGCGGGTTGATCGCGATTCCAGTGCTGGGTGTATGGTTTGGCCTGGATCAGCATATCGCCCAAGGTACGGCATTGGTCATGGTTGTACCCAACGTGATGCTCGCCCTGTGGCGTTATCACCAGCGTAATCGTATCGAAATGCGCCATGTTCTGCCGTTGGCATCCATGGGGTTCTGCTTTGCATGGCTTGGTTCCATCTGGGCCGTAGGGATTGACGCGCAAAGCATGCGGATTGGTTTTGTGGTGTTCCTGGTGGTCCTGGCGGCCTACAACCTGATCCGGATGTTCGCCGCGACGGCGCCGGCTTCGGCGCGGATGCGCCACGGCTGGCCTTGGCTCGCCGTGCTGGGGGCGGCATCGGGTTCCATGGGCGGTCTGTTTGGCGTAGGCGGGGCGGTTGTCGCCACGCCAATACTCACCAGCGTGTTTGGCACTTCCCAGGTCGTCGCCCAAGGGTTGTCCCTGGCGCTGGCATTGCCCAGCACGGGCGTGACCCTCGCCACCTATGCGTTGCACCATGAGGTGGACTGGTGGATCGGGTTGCCGCTGGCGGTTGGTGGACTGATGAGCATCAGCTGGGGCGTGAAGGTTGCTCACGCCATGCCGGAACGATTGCTGCGCGGACTGTTCTGCGGTTTCCTGGTGCTGTGCGCGGTGTTGCTCTTGTTTAAAGTTTGAAACCTTCGACGATGTGTTCGGCCAGGCACTCGGTGATCGGCGACGGATTGTGCAGGTTGCGGATCAACATGATGCTGGCCTCGGGCAGCTCCGGCAGGTTCTCGGCTTCGCCGAGGACGCGCATGTCCGGGGTCAACAGGCTCTCCAGCTGCGCGGTGATCGCCAGGCCCGCGCCAACCACCGCCATGATCGCCGACAGGCTCGAGCTGTTGTACGCCACGCGATAATCGCGCCCCATGGCATCCAGTGCGTTACAGGCCCATTGCCGGCAGAAGCAATCACTGTTGAACATCGCCAGTGGCAGCGGCGTTTGTTCATGGGTGTTGAAGCAGGCCGCCTCGGCCCAGACAAAACGCTCCTTGCGCAGCAACTGGCCGATCTCGTCGCCTGGTTTGCGAGTGACGATGGACAGGTCGAGATCCTGGCGCAGCAGCAGTTGCTTGGACGATTCGCAATGCACCTCGATTTCGATCAGTGGATAGAACTGGGCGAAGCGCTGCAGGATTCCCGGCAAAAAACGCATCACATAATCGTCCGGCGTGCCGATGCGCACCGTGCCGACCATGTGCGGTTCACGCAGCGTGTTGAACACTTCGCTGTGCAGCTTGAGGATCCGCCGGGCATAACCCAGCAGCACCTGGCCCTCGGCGGTGAGCTTGACCTGCCGCCCGTCGCGCTCGAACAGGCGGCGCTGCAAGACGTCCTCTTCCAGGCGTTTCATCTGCATGCTGACGGCCGATTGCGTACGGTTCACCAGCTCCCCGGCGCGGGTGAAACCACCCTGGTCGGCGATGGCGACGAAGGTCCGCAGCACTTCCGTATCGATGCTCGGGTAACTCGACAATTGATCAATCTCCGAGATGTATTGCATAAGAAACATTCGTTGGATTGATCTTATCCCTGGCGCGAGACTAGAGCCATCCCCAACGGAGGACATCACGATGAAAGGTCAAAAAGGTTATTTGCTGATCGATAAGTTTTCATCCCACGGTTTCTCGCTCAGCGCGCTGTTGCACAAGTTTAGCCGCTGGTACGAATTGCACCACGAGCGGGAACTGCTTGCCTCGATGAGCGATGAGGCGCTCAAGGACATCGGTGTCAGCCGTGCCGATGTGGAAAAGGAAGTGGTTCGGCCATTCTGGGATGACCCGATGCACAAATGAGCCATCCTTCCCTACACAAACCGCTTAATGGTGAGGTAGGTTGCGAGCAGACAAGGAGATCTCCATGCCCGCGACTGTGTCCTTTACCCTCAAACAGGCCCGACGCCTGGCGTTGGCCGCCCAGGGATTCGATGGGCGCCCATCGCCAGCTTCGGTGCAACCCGCGCGAATCAACCGTCTGATCGAGCGCCTCGGCGTCGTGCAGATCGATTCAGTCAATGCGCTGGTGCGCTCGCATTACCTCCCGCTGTTCTCCCGCCTTGGTCACTACAATCGCGACTTGCTCGATCAGGCAGCCTGGAGCCAGGGGCGCCGCCGTACGTTGTTTGAATATTGGGGGCATGAAGCTTCGTTGTTGCCGGTCGCGATGTATCCGCTGGTGCGTTGGCGCATGGCGCGGGCGGCCCGTGGCGAAGGCATCTACCAGCAGCTGGCGCGCTTTGGTCGTGAGCAGCAGGACGTGATTCACCGGGTCCTCCAGGCCGTTCGAGAGCAGGGCGCGCTTGGCGCCGGCAGCTTGTCCACGCGGCAGGAGAAGGCCGGGCCCTGGTGGGACTGGAGCGCCGAGAAACATGCGCTGGAGTGGCTGTTCGCTGCTGGCGAGGTCACCGTAGCCGGGCGACGGGGGTTCGAGCGGCTCTATGATCTGCCTGAGCGGGTGCTGCCCGAGTCGATCCTGCGCCAACCGCAGCCGGACGAAGCACAAGCCCAACGCGCGTTGCTGTCGCACGCCGCGCAGGCCTTGGGCGTTGCTACCGAGAAAGACCTGCGCGATTACTTCCGCCTCGACCCGGCCGACACCCGCGCTCGATTGGCCGAGTTGGAGGAGGCGGGTGAGTTGTTGCGATGCCAGGTGCAGGGCTGGAAGCAGTCGGCCTGGTGCCAACCCACCGTGAAAATCCCCCGCAAGGTCGCTGCCAGTGCCTTGCTGTCACCGTTCGACTCGCTGGTCTGGGAGCGCAGCCGCACCGAGCGGTTGTTCGACTTCCGCTATCGCCTGGAAATCTATACGCCGGTGCACAAGCGCGTGTATGGCTATTACGTCTTGCCGTTTTTGCACAATGAACGGATTGCGGCGCGGGTCGATCTACGGGCGGAGCGGGCCTTCGGGCGGCTGGCCGTGCATGCGGTGCACGAGGAGGATCCGCGGCTGGACGAGGAGGGCATGCAAGCGCTGGCGATGAACCTGCGGCGCATGGCTGACTGGTTGGGGCTGGAGCGGGTGCAGCTCAATTGCGAGCGGGAGGGTGGGGTGCGGTTGGCGGTGGCGTTGGCGCGGGTTGATGGTGGCTGAGCTGGCCCCTTCGCGAGCAGGCTCGCTCCCACACGGTACTTATGGTGACCACGGCTTTTGTGTCCGCAGCCAGTCACCTGTGGGAGCGAGCCTGCTCGCGAAGCGAT
>NZ_JBHFJB010000146.1:93660-98526 GCF_057334555.1 Pseudomonas sp. AGC41 | reverse complement strand
AAGCGATTGAGCAGTTGGAGAAGGTCTATTGGTTTTACCGCCGAACCTGCTTCAACGTCTCGGCAATCAAAAACGCCAGCTCCAGCGACTGATCGGCATTCATCCGCGGATCGCAGTGCGTGTGGTAACGATCCGACAGCCCATCCTCGGTGATCGGTCGGGCGCCGCCGATGCATTCGGTGACGTTCTGCCCGGTCATCTCGATATGAATCCCGCCGGCGTAGGTCCCTTCGGCTTCATGCACCTGGAAGAACTGCTTCACCTCGCCAAGAATCTGCGCAAAATCCCGGGTCTTGTAGCCGCTGCTGGCCTTGATGGTATTGCCGTGCATCGGGTCGGAACTCCACAGCACCTGCTTGCCTTCGCGCTGCACGGCGCGCAACAGTTCCGGCAGGTGATCAGCGACCTTGTTGGCGCCCATCCGCGCGATCAGGTTCAGCCGACCGGGATCATTGTCCGGGTTGAGCACGTCGATCAGGCGGATCAGGTCGTCAGGGTTCATGCTCGGGCCAACCTTGACCCCGATCGGGTTGTTCACCCCGCGCAGGAACTCCACATGCGCTCCGTCCAGCTGGCGGGTGCGGTCGCCGATCCACAGCATGTGGGCCGAGCAGTCGTAATAATCGTTGGTCAGGCTGTCACGGCGTACGAAGGCTTCTTCGTAGTTGAGCAGCAACGCTTCGTGGGCGGTGAAAAAACTCGTCTCGCGTAGTTGCGGCGAGCTGTCCATGCCGCAGGCGCGCATGAACGCCAGGGTTTCGTCGATGCGGTCGGCCAGGTGGCTGTACTTTTCCGCCAGGGCCGAGTTGGCGATGAAGTCCAGGTTCCACTTGTGCACCTGGTGCAGATCGGCGAACCCGCCCTGGGCGAACGCTCGCAGCAGGTTGAGGGTGGCGGTGGACTGATGGTAGGACTGCAGCAGCCGCTCCGGATCCGGCACGCGACTTTTCTCGTCGAAGCCGATGCCGTTGACGATGTCGCCCCGGTAGGCCGGCAGTGTCACGCCATCGATCGTCTCATCGTTGGCCGAGCGCGGTTTGGCGAACTGGCCTGCCATGCGCCCGACCTTGACCACCGGGCAACCGGCGGCGAAGGTCATGACGATGGCCATTTGCAGCAGCACCTTGAAGGTGTCGCGAATCTTGGCGGCGGAAAATTCGACGAAGCTCTCGGCGCAGTCGCCGCCCTGCAGCAGGAACGCCCGGCCCTGGGTGACTTCGGCAAACTGACGACGCAATTCCCGGGCTTCACCGGCAAACACCAATGGCGGATAGCTGGCCAGGGTCTGCTCCACCTGCAACAGGTGCGCGGCGTCGGGGTAGCGGGGTTGCTGCTGGATCGGCAGGGCGCGCCAGCTGTCAGGGCTCCAGGGTTGGCTCATTATGATCTCTAGGTGATTTACGCTCGGGCGCTCATGTTATCAGCAAATTAGTGCGTGACCTGTTCCGCTCGCTTCGCCGACAATCGCGCCTTTGCCCCGTTAGCATGGGCTCTGGCCGGCACGGCAAGATCAGGAGAAGAAATGACAGAGGAGCGCGTCGAGCATTTGCTCGCCGAGGTGCATGACGAGTTCGGCATGATCCGCGTACTCGAAGTGGCCGATTACCGGTTTCTCGAGTTTGGCGATGCGATCGAGCAGAGCTGCGTATTCACGGCCGATCCGAGCTGGCTCGAATATGACTACACCCGCGCCATGCTCATCGGTGCGTTGTGTCACGAGCAACCGGAGAGCGCGCTGTTCCTCGGTCTGGGCGCCGGTACGCTGACCCAGGCCTGTCTCAAGTTCCTGCCGCTGGAGGACGTCGAGGCCATCGAACTGCGCCCCGACGTGCCGCGCCTGGCCATTGAATACCTCGGTCTGGACGATGATCCGCGCCTGTACATCCGCGTCGGTGATGCCTTGGAGCTGCTGGAAACGGCGGAGCCGGCGGACCTGATTTTCGTCGACCTCTATACCGATGTCGGTCCCGGCGTCGGTCACCTGGCCTGGGGGTTTCTGGAGAACTGCCAGAAACGCCTCAATCCCGGCGGCTGGCTGGTGATCAACCAGTGGGCCACCGACGATGGCAAGCCGCTAGGCGCGGCGCTCTTGCGCGGCTTGTATCACCGGCACTACTGGGAGTTGCCGGTGAAGGAGGGCAACGTTATCCTGATCGTGCCGGCTGAGCTGGACCAGGAACTGGACATGCAAGGGCTGGTCGCCCGTGCCGAAGGGCTGGCGCCGCGGCTGGGTTATTCGTTGCAGTCGCTGATCAAGGCGATCCGCCCGGCGACTTGATCGGATTTTCAAGCATCCTTTTGGATGGGTTCCCCCCGGCACAGGGAACTCATCACAGGGGCTTGGCCATCCAAAGATGAATCGTTTTAGCTGACGCCCTCAACGCTTGCTGCACAGAGCCCCGCCACACCCTTCGTCGATAAAAAAATCTCCCTTTTTCAACGAATTCCGGTATAGTGCGCGCCGGCCTTTAGCCGGGCCGCGTCAAGGTAGCGCAATTCCCCGAAGCCAGCTTCGGTTGCATGTCCGCACAACGGATGCTTCCACGACGTTCTTTTTCATTCATTCGTTTTCGCAAATCCCCGCCGACAAAGCTGCCAGGGCGACTCTTGAGTCTCAACACGGCATGCGCAGCTTTGGAGCATGGGTCTTTGCGGATGCACTTAGAGGCAGACCCATGACCCAGGAAATCGGCGGCTTCGCCGCTCTTGAACTTCATCCCAATATTGTCGCTGCAGTAGTCGCTACCGGCTATGAAGAGCCTTCGGCCATTCAGCAGCAGTCGATCCCGATCATTCTCGCCGGTCACGATATGATTGGTCAGGCGCAAACCGGTACGGGTAAGACCGCCGCGTTCGCACTGCCGATCCTGCACCGCATTGATCCGTCCAAGCGCGAGCCGCAAGCTCTGATCCTGGCCCCAACCCGCGAGTTGGCGCTACAAGTTGCAACCGCTTTCGAAACCTACGCCAAGCAAATGCCAGGCGTGACTGTTGTGGCTGTCTACGGCGGCGCGCCGATGGGCCCGCAACTGAAAGCAATCCGTAATGGCGCACAGATTGTTGTCGCCACCCCGGGCCGTCTCTGCGACCACCTGCGTCGCGACGAGAAAGTCCTCGCTACCGTGAACCACCTGGTTCTCGACGAAGCGGACGAAATGCTCAAGCTGGGCTTCATGGACGACCTGGAAGTCATCTTCAAGGCCATGCCGGAGACCCGTCAGACCGTCCTGTTCTCGGCCACCTTGCCGCAATCGATCCGTGCCATCGCCGAACGCCATCTGCGCGATCCGAAGCACGTCAAGATCCAGAGCAAGACCCAGACCGTTACCGCGATCGAGCAGGCTCACCTGCTGGTTCATGCTGACCAGAAGACTTCCGCCGTTCTCAGCTTGCTGGAAGTGGAAGACTTCGACGCCCTGATCATGTTCGTGCGCACCAAGCAAGCGACCCTGGACCTGGCCAGCGCCCTGGAAGCCAAAGGCTACAAAGCCGCTGCGCTGAACGGTGACATCGCCCAGAACCAGCGCGAGCGCGTGATCGATTCCCTCAAGGATGGCCGTCTGGACATCGTTGTGGCGACCGACGTTGCTGCCCGTGGTCTGGACGTTCCGCGCATCACCCACGTGTTCAACGTGGACATGCCGTACGATCCGGAATCCTACGTTCACCGTATCGGCCGTACCGGCCGTGCCGGTCGCGAAGGTCGTGCGCTGCTGCTGGTGACTCCGCGTGAGCGCCGCATGCTGCAAGTGATCGAGCGTGTGACCGGTCAGAAGGTCGCGGAAGTTCGCCTGCCGGACGCCCAGGCCGTTCTCGATGCCCGCATCAAGAAACTGACCAACAGCCTGTCGCCGCTGGTGGCTGACGCCGAATCGACCCACGGTGATCTGCTCGATCGCCTGACCGCCGACATCGGTTGCACCCCGCGTGCCCTGGCCGCAGCCCTGCTGCGCAAGGCTACCAACGGTCAGGCGCTGACCCTGGCGGCGATCGAGAAGGAACGCCCACTGGTGCCGAACAACGCACCGCGTGGCGATCGTCCCGAGCGTACCGGTGATCGTCCGGATCGTGGTGATCGCGAGCGTCGCGCACCGATCCCGCTGGGCGAAGGCCGTGCCCGCTGCCGTACCGCGCTGGGTGCTCGTGACGGCATTGCCGCCAAGAACCTGCTGGGCGCGATCCTCAACGAAGGCGGCCTGGCCCGCGAAGCGATCGGTCGCATCCAGGTGCGTGACAGCTTCAGCCTGGTGGAACTGCCGGAAGAAGGCCTGGAGAAGTTGCTGACCAAGCTCAAGGACACTCGCGTGGCTGGCAAGCAGCTCAAGCTGCGTCGTTACCGCGAGGATTGATCGGCTCCCGGCTGAATGATCGAGCATGAAAAAATCCCCGACTGGTTCGGGGATTTTTTTGCCTGCCATTTGCTGGTGGCAGGATGAGACAGCTGACGCCATTATTCGCGAGCAGGCTCGCTCCCACACTGGATTTGTATTGCCTGTGGGAGCGAGCCTGCTCGCGAATTGGAGCGACTCGGTACGTCAATCAAACCGATAAATGTCCATCCCCAGCGTTCCCATCGTGAACCCTTCATGGGCAACGCTGAATTTGCCACCCGCCCCCCGGGCAAAGTACAGCGGCAGCAGGTGCTCGTCGCTGGGATGGCTGCGCACCGCATTGGGGGCCTGGCGGCGGTAATCATGCAACGCGAACTCGTCGTTGGCCGCCAATTGCGCCACTATCCAATCGCGGAATGCCTTGGCCCAGGGCTCGATGCTGTCAGGGCCGGCGTTCCAGTCCAGATCCCCCAGGTTATGCGTGATACTGCCGGAACCGATCAGCAGGATGTCCTGTCCGCGCAGTCCTGCCACC
>NZ_JBHFJB010000146.1:56996-93614 GCF_057334555.1 Pseudomonas sp. AGC41 | reverse complement strand
GGGCCGCGCTGGCTGGGCAGGGAAACCTGAACCACGGGAATGTCGGCCTCGGGGTACATCAACGACAGCGGCACCCAGACGCCATGGTCCGAAGGCCGCCCTGTCTCCAGGCGCGCCGGCAACTGCGCAGCGTTTAGCAGGTCGGCGACCTGCGTTGCCAGCTGGGGATCGCCTGGCGCCGGATATTGCACTTCGTACAGGGCTTTCGGGAAGCCACCGAAGTCATGCCACGTTCGCGGTCGCGGGTTGGCGCTGACCAGCAGTTCATTGCTCTCCCAATGGGCGGACACAATCACGATGGCCTTGGGCTTCGACATTTGCGCGGCCAGGCGAGTCAAGGCCGGGCCGCTCTCGCCGGGTTCCAGGGCAAGCATCGGTGAACCATGGGAGATAAACAGGCTGGGCAGCATGGACGGGCTCCTGAGCGTTAAGATGTGTTCATCTTCGGTCAGGTCAATGATCGGAATCTAATATAAGTTTTAACCTGTTTTGATCGAATTTATGGAGCGATCCCCATGGACCCCGAGTTTTGGCACCAGCGTTGGTCAACCAATCAGATCGGCTTTCATCTGCCGGAAGTGAACCCTTACTTGCAGCGTTTCTGGCCCCAGTTGGGATTGCCTGAAGAAACTCGGGTATTGGTGCCCTTATGCGGCAAGACGTTGGATCTGCTGTGGTTGGCGCAACAAGGTTTTTCCGTGCTGGGGGTGGAGCTATCGGAAAAGGCCGTCACTGATTTTTTCCAGGAACATCAGCTTGAGCCAAACGTGAGTGAGGAGGGCGCCTTCAAGGTATTTCGTTCTGGTGCCATCGAAATCCGCTGCGGTGATGTCTTTGCGTTGACGCCTTTGGACGTCGCGGATTGCGCGACGTTGTATGACCGCGCTGCACTGATCGCCCTGCCTGCACCGATGCGCGAGCGTTATGCGACCCATCTGCAGAACATAATGCCGGACTGCGTCGGGCTGGTGATTACCCTGGACTACAACCAGGACGAGATGCCTGGGCCGCCGTTTTCGGTAGGACATGAAGAGGTGCAGCGATTGCTGGGCAGGGCTTGGCAATTGCAAGTCCTGCAGGAGCAGGATGTGCTGGGCGAGAGTTGGAAGTTCTTGCAGGCGGGCGTGACGCGGCTGGATGAGCGGGTGTATCTGGTGTCCAGTCGTGGGGTGCGTTCAATGACCCCGTCCCGAACGGGCCCGCTGCCGCTTTTGACATGACCGGCAAAAAAAAGCCCGCATCGCTGCGGGCTTTCTTGTAACAGTTGGCGGTCAGCCGCGACGACGCAGTGCGTCGATTCGCTCTTCCAGCGGCGGGTGGCTCATGAACATGCGAGCCAGGCCCTGCTTGATGCCACCGTTGATGCCGAAGGCATTCAAGGTGTCGGGCATGTGCACTGGCAGCCCTTGTTCGGCGCGCAGGCGCTGCAGGGCGCCAATCATGGCGCTGGTGCCGGCCAGGCGCGCACCGGCGTCATCGGCGCGGAACTCGCGTTTGCGCGAGAACCACATGACAATGGCGCTGGCGAGGATGCCCAGTACCAGTTCGGCGAAGATGGTCGCTACGTAGTAGGCAATACCCTGGCCTCCCTCGTTCTTGAAAATCACCTTGTCGACAAAGTTGCCGATGATGCGGGCAAAGAACATGACGAAGGTGTTCACCACGCCTTGGATCAGCGCCAGAGTGACCATGTCGCCGTTGGCGACGTGGCCGATTTCGTGGGCCAGCACAGCCTTCACTTCATCCGGCGAAAACCGTTCCAGCAGGCCTTGGCTGACGGCGACCAGGGCGTCGTTCTTGTTCCAGCCGGTGGCGAAGGCGTTGGCTTCGTATGCCGGGAAGATCCCGACTTCCGGCATCTTGATCCCGGCTTCACGGGACAACTGCTCGACGGTTTGCAGCAGCCATTGTTCATGACGAGTGCGCGGCTGGCTGATGATCTGGGTACCGGTGCTCATCTTCGCCATCCACTTGGAGATGAACAGCGAGAAGAGGGAACCGGCAAAACCGAACACCGCACAGAAGATCAGCAGCTGATTGAGGTTGAGATCAACCCCGTTGGCCGCCATGAACCCGTTGAAGCCGAAAAGGCTCAGGGTGATGCTGGCAATCAGCACGACCGCCAGGTTAGTGGCCAAAAACAGCAGGATGCGCATCATGGTGGTAGCAATCTCCTCATGCTAAAGATGTAGCGTTATGCGGGGTATATAAGGTGCTGCCGCAGGCTATTCAACTCGCCTTCTATTTCAAACTGTGTCCTACAGCAGTCCTCATTGTTTGAAAGACTTTTCTGAAAGTTGCCGCGGAAAAGAAATACGGCCGCTGCACCCCGTGAGCGTTGCGTCTCGTCGTCCATTGGACAGCGAGCCCTCGCGCCAGAAACCTGCGGAGACAGAAAAAAGGATATGTTGCTGAATCAGACAGGGTGCGAGGCAAACGCCCCGCACCCTGTCTGGATCATTGCCGGTAGGATCTGAGGAAATTGCCGATACGGCCAATGGCTTGGTCGAGATCGTCAACCCGCGGCAAGGTCACGACGCGGAAATGGTCCGGCCATGGCCAGTTGAATGCCGTGCCCTGGACGACCAGCAATTTCTCCGACAGCAGCAGGTCGAGTACGAATTTCTCGTCGTTATGGATCGGGCAGACCTTCGGGTCGATTCGCGGGAAGGCATACAGCGCACCCATCGGCTTGACGCAGCTGACGCCGGGGATGTCGTTGAGCAACTCCCAGGTGCGATTGCGCTGTTCCAGCAAACGGCCCTGAGGCAGGACCAGATCGTTGATGCTCTGGTAGCCGCCCAGTGCCGTCTGGATCGCATGCTGGCTCGGCACGTTGGCGCACAAACGCATATTGGCCAGCATGTCGATGCCTTCGATGTAGCTCTGGGCGTGGTGCTTGGGACCGGAGATGGCGATCCAGCCGGAGCGGAAGCCGGCGACACGATAGGACTTGGACAGGCCGTTGAAGGTCAGACACAGCAGGTCCGGCGCCAGGGAGGCGGTGCAGACGTGCACGGCGTCGTCGTAGAGGATCTTGTCGTAGATCTCGTCGGAGAACACCACAAGGTTATGCTGGCGGGCCAGTTCGAGCATGCCCAGCAGCACTTCGCGGGAATACACCGCGCCGGTCGGGTTGTTCGGGTTGATGATCACCAGGGCCTTGGTGTTCGGGGTGATCTTGGCCTTGATGTCCGCCAGGTCAGGGAACCAGTTGGCCTGCTCGTCGCACAGGTAATGCACCGGGTTGCCACCGGACAGGCTGACGGCGGCGGTCCACAGCGGGTAATCCGGCGCCGGCACCAACACTTCGTCGCCGTTGTTGAGCAAGGCCTGCATCGACATCACGATCAGCTCGGACACGCCGTTGCCCAGGTAGATGTCCTCGATACCGATGCCTTCGACCTGCTTCTGCTGGTAATACTGCATCACCGCCTTGCGCGCACTGAACAGGCCCTTGGAGTCGCTATAGCCTTGCGCAGTCGGCAGGTTGCGGATGACGTCCTGGAGAATTTCATCGGGGGCTTCGAAACCAAAGGGCGCCGGGTTGCCGATGTTCAGCTTGAGGATGCGATGGCCTTCCTCTTCCAGGCGTTTGGCGTGCTTGAGCACCGGGCCGCGAATGTCGTAGCAGACGTTGGCGAGCTTGTTCGATTTGCTGACCTGCATGGCGATGTGTTCCCGAAAATGAACGATCCAGGCGGCGTATGAACTACCGTACTGGGAATCCTGCGTCTGTGCCCGGGCCGGACGCGGTAGAGGCGCCACAATCCATTTGAATGCGCATGACGTGACTGCCAGACTGGCGCCTGACGAGGCGCAATCATACGTGCCGCCCGATCTGCGGAAAAGCGTCGGATCGGGCTTTTTCAATTGCCGAGGTAGGACGATGGAAAAGCTGGAGAAAACCCTTGAAGAATGGCGCGCCATGCTCGACCCGGAGCAGTACAACGTCTGTCGGTTGAAGGGCACCGAGCGGCCGTTCTCCGGTAAATACAACGCCACCAAGACTGACGGTGTGTATCACTGCATCTGCTGCAACGAGCCGTTGTTCGATTCGACGACCAAATTCGATTCCGGCTGCGGCTGGCCGAGTTTCTACGCGCCGATCGAAGGCAGCGCGGTGGTGGAGGTGCGGGATGTCAGCCACGGCATGATCCGCACCGAGGTGGTCTGCGCCAAGTGCGAGGCGCATCTGGGCCATGTCTTCCCCGACGGCCCACCGCCCACCGGTTTGCGGTACTGCATCAACTCGGTGTGCCTGGATCTGGTCCCCCGGTAGGGACTGTTCACCACGATCCCCGTGGCGAGGGAGCTTGCTCCCGCCGGGCGGCGCAGCCGCCCCAAACAATCTGGCGCAGTTTGTTCAGGCAGATCGTGCCAGGCGGTTTTACGACGGCTGCGCCCCACCCCCACCAACCCCCCCCCCCACGGGAGCATTGGGTCCGCATAAACGATAATTAAATTGCACACAATTTAATTGCTCGCTATCTTCGGCATCCAACTTTCCTCTGGAACCGCGCCATGACCGAGAATCTGCTTAGCATTCCCTGCACCACCATCAAGGGCGAGCAGAAGACGCTCGCCGATTTCGCCGGCAAGGCGGTGCTGGTGGTCAACACCGCCAGCCAATGCGGCTTCACCCCGCAGTACAAAGGCCTTGAGGCTTTGTGGCAATCCTACAAAAACCAGGGCCTGGTGGTGCTGGGCTTTCCTTGCAACCAGTTTGGCAAGCAGGAGCCGGGCAACGAAGGGGCGATCTCGGAGTTTTGCGAGCTCAACTTCGGCGTGAGTTTTCCGCTGTTCAAAAAGATCGATGTCAACGGGGCCAACGCCCACCCGTTATTCGTCCAGCTCAAGCAGCGGGCGCCCGGTGTGCTCGGGTCCAAGGGCATCAAGTGGAATTTCACCAAGTTCCTGATTGGCCAGGACGGTCAGGTGGTCAAGCGCTTCGCCCCGACCACCAAGCCCGAGGATCTCACCGGCGAGATCGAAGCCCTGCTCAAATGAGCGAGCTGTCAGTCGATTCGCTGAAGCTTGACGGCCAGTTGTGCTTCAAGCTGTACGCCGCATCACGAGCGGTGATTCGTGGCTACAAGCCGATGCTCGATCAGCTTGGCCTGACCTATCCGCAGTACCTGGCGATGCTGGTGCTGTGGGAATGGCAGGACAACACCCCGGAGCAGCCCACGGTCAAGGCGCTTGGAGAACGTTTGCTGCTGGATTCCGGCACGCTGACGCCGTTGCTCAAGCGCCTGGAGCAACTGAGCCTGATCCGCCGCCAACGTTCGGTCCAGGATGAGCGAGAGGTGCATTTGAGCCTGTCGGATGCGGGCCGCGCCTTGCGCGAGCAGGTCGGCCCGCTCAAGGCGCGCCTGCTGTGCGACAGCGGGATCGATCTGGATCGTGTGGGGGCGTTGCGCGATAACCTGGATCACTTGCTCAAGCAGATCAAAGGGCTGACGTAGTCGGCACCCACTGGTCCAGCAACGCCGCCAGTTCCTCGCGACGGAACGGCTTGGACAGGTAATCGCTCATGCCGGCGGCCCGGCAGCGCTCGCGCTCCTCGGGCATCGCGTTGGCCGTCAGCGCGACGATCGGCAGGTCCGGCCAGCGGCCACTGCGGCGAATCTGCCGGCTGGCTTCGTAACCATCCATGACCGGCATGTTGCAGTCCATCAGGACCAGGTCGAACGCTTGTTGTTCGAGCTGGTCCAGGGCTTCTGCGCCATGGGCCGCGACCACCACCTCACAGCCCAGCTTGACCAGCATGCCCTTGGCCACCAGTTGGTTGACGGGGTTGTCTTCCACCAGCAACACCCGGCCACGCCGCGAAGGCGCCAGCGCTTCGACCTGGGCGTTGTTGATGGTCGTCGCCTCGCTTTGCAGGGCCCGGCGCAGGATCTGGTAAAGCGCGTGGCGCGCCAGCGGTCGGGCCTGCTGCAGCAAAGGTGCGAGGGCGGCGGCTTCTTCACTGGGCATGAAACTGCCGTAGGCGGTGACCAGCAGGATCGGCGCGTCGAAGGTCGGACGCAAATTGAACAGGCATTCCGGGCAATCGGTAATCAGGATGTCCGGCTTAAGCCCCAACAGCCCATCGTCCACGGTGCGCTGTATGTAATCCAGTCCCCAGACCGGCAGCAACATGCCCAGCAATTCGGCCAGCCCGCTATTGGCGGTGGTGATGGCGACCACATTACCCCGCAAGGTCTCGACGGGCGCGGCCGGGCTGTGGGCGGGCAGCGGCAGGTCGGCGCAGAACTGGCTGCCGAAGCCCGCCTCAGAACTGATCGTCAACCGGCCCTGCATCGCTTCGCAGAGGTTGTAGGTCAGGGCCAGGCCCAGTCCGGTGCCGCCGAACTGGCGGGTAATGCCCGCGCCGGCCTGGGTGAACGGTTGGAGAATCCGCGCCTGGTCTTCCTGGGGAATGCCGATGCCGGTGTCCCAGACCTCGATCCGCACGCCGCCTTCATAGTGACTCAATCGCACATCGACCCGACCGAAACGGGTGAACTTCAACGCGTTGGAAAGCAGGTTGCTGACGATCTGGCGAACGCGGGTCGGGTCGCCCAGTACCTGGGCCGGGAACTGCGGGTCGATCAGACACGCCAGTTCGACGCTTGGCGCCGCGTTCTGCGACAACAGGTTGGCGGTGTCTTCGACCAGCGCGCCAAGGTCGAACGGTATGCGTTCGAGTTCCAGTTGCCCGGCGTCGAATTTGGACAGGTCGAGAATGTCGTTGAGCAACTCGACCAATACCTTGCCGGAGTCATGCGCTATTGACAGCTGTTGCTGTTGTTCGGCCGTCAACGGGCCATCCAGCGACAGGGCGATCATCCCGAGCAAGCCATTGAGAGGTGTGCGGATCTCATGGCTCATGTTGGCCAGGAACGCGGAGCGCGCGTCAGCCATGTCCAGGGCGGTGCGCCGGGCGATATCCAGCTCCTCGTTGGACTGGCTGAGCCGCGCGTTGATGGCCTTGAGCTCGGCCGTGCGCGCCGAAACGATATTTTCCAGTTGTGCCAGGTAGTCGGTCAGACGATTTTCCGCCGCCCGCCGTTGCTGGATTTCAGTGGAGACGTTCTCGAACTGCTGGTTGGCGACCGATACCAGCACGCCGATTTCGTCGTGTTGGTGCCCGGAAGGACATTCCAGCGGACGCTGTTCGCTGCTGCTCGGGTCGCGGCTGCTGAGTTCGCGGATGACCCGCACCAAAGGTTTGGTCAGCATGACGTAGAACAACGCCAGCAGCAGGCCGGTCAGGATCAGGCTGCGGGCGAAACCGTTGAGCAGCGTCACCTCGGCCCGGCGCAGGAAACGGCTGCCGAACGCATAAGTATCGACATCCAGCCGCAGCACGCCGAGGGACTCGCCCGGCAGATGATTCAGGTAGAGCCGATCCTCGAACTGGCGTTGGGCGCCAAAGAGGGAGTCGCTGATAAACCGGTAACTGCTTTGCAGCTCGGGTCGCTTGACGCTGGCCAGCACCGTATTGTTGTTGTCGATCAGTTCGGCGCCGACGATGGCTGGCGAGCGCAACAGGCCCAAGGCCAGTTCCTGGGCCAGCTCGGCATCGATGTTATAGGCGATGCGCGAGGCCGGGTTATGGCTGATTTCGAGCAACGAGAGGATTTCACGGTTGATCGACGCGTCTTCGCTGGCATAATCGATGCCGATCTGCAACAGGCTCAGCAAGGTGCCCAGCACGAAACCCACCAGGACGGTCAGTCGAGCCTGTTTATATGACAGCCGTTGGGTGAATCTGATGTCCATGGGATGGTGAACCACTTACGTTTCCCTTCGCCGGTCAAGCATAGCTGATCATCTCCGAGTACCGGTGCGGCCGGTTGCGTTGTCTGAAACAGACCCGCCGCTGGCCTCGTCGTTTCGTCGCTGTAGCGTCATCATTACCGTGAACTTGTCCGAGGAAAAGACGTGGACGCCCGATTGAATGCTTTTCTTGAGCGCGCCGATGCGGTGCTTGCCCGTATCGAGCCCCTTTTGCCCGCCCCGCGGCCCGACATCGACTGGAGCCAGACTCTGGCTGCCCGCTGGCAACGTGACGGGCGCAGCGGTTTCCTGCTGCCGTTGGCGGTTAGCCTCGACATGCGCCTGTCGGACCTGATCGGTGTCGACCGTCAGGTTGAACAACTGGGCCGCAACACTCGCCAGTTCATTGATGGCATGCCGGCCAACCACGCTTTGCTCTGGGGCTCGCGCGGCACCGGCAAGTCGTCGCTGGTGCGTGCCTTGCTGGCCGAACATGCCGGGCAGGGCCTGCGCTTGATCGAGATCGAGCGTGACCACCTGGCCGATCTGCCCCGGGTAGTCGAGCAGTTGGCAAAACTGCCCCAGCGTTTCGTGCTGTTCTGCGATGACCTGTCGTTCGAGTCCGGCGAAGGCGACTACCGCGTACTCAAGAGTGTGCTCGACGGTTCCCTGGAGCAGGCGCCGGACAATGTGCTGCTGTACGCGACCTCGAACCGCCGCCACCTGGTACCGGAAAAGGAAAGCGACAACGAGAACTGGAAGCGGGTCGACGGCGAGCTGCACCCCAGCGAAGCCGTAGAAGACAAGATCGCCTTGTCCGACCGCTTCGGGTTGTGGCTGTCGTTCTATCCGTTTACCCAGGAGCATTTCCTCGATGTGGTAGAGCATTGGATCGGCGAGCTGGCGGCCAAGGCCGGCCTCGACTGGCAGCGTGACGAAGCATTGGACGTGCAGGCGGTGCGTTGGGCAACCGGACGGGGCAACCGCAACGGACGTTGCGCCTATCAATTTGCCCGTTATTGGGTGGGCCTCAAACTCCTGGAGCACAAGGCATGATCGATTTGACCCAAACCGGTGAAGGCCTCGCAGGCTACGGCCTGTTGTCGGCACAGCTGCAATCGTTGCTGGCCGATGAGCGCGACTTCATCGCCAATGCCGCGCAGTTCTCCGCTTTCCTGTTCAGTCAGTTGGAGGATCTGAACTGGGCCGGTTTCTATCTCAACCGCAACGAGGAGCTGGTACTGGGGCCGTTCCAGGGTCAGATTGCCTGTGTGCGCATTCCCTTCGGTCGCGGTGTCTGTGGCACGGCGGCGGCGACTCGCCAGACCCAGCGTGTCGAAGATGTCCATGCGTTCCCCGGGCACATTGCCTGCGACAGCGCCTCGAACAGTGAATTGGTGGTGCCGCTGGTCAAGGAGGGACGTTTGATCGGCGTGCTGGACCTGGACAGTCCGAAACTGGCGCGTTTCACCGAGCATGACCAGGCCGGCATCGAGCAGCTGGCGAGCATCTTCCTGCGACTGACCGATTGCTGATCACGCCATCAGCCCGGCCTTGACCAGCAGGCTGCCCGGGTCAATCTCATCGATCTGGCTCGGGTCCAGGAATTCCTCGGCGTAACCCAAGTAGATCCGCTCATCGATGAACAGCTGGAACAGCTCGGGATCGATGTGGGCGTCGCGGCACATGGTGGCCATGATGCCCAGGGCTTCGCTCAGCTTCTTGGCTTTTTTATACGGGCGATCCGCTGCGGTCAGCGCTTCGAAGATATCGGCAATCGCCATCATTCGAGCCGGCAGGCTCATCTGCTCGCGCTTGAGTCGCTTCGGATAACCGCTGCCATCCATTTTCTCGTGATGGCCGCCGGCGATTTCCGCAACGTTTTCCAGGTGGCTGGGGAAGGGCAACTGACTGAGCATCAGGATCGTCTGCACCATGTGGTGGTTGATCACGTAGCGCTCTTCGCGGGTCAGTGTGCCGCGCGTGATGCTGAGGTTGTAGAGTTCGCCGCGGTTGTATTTCCAGTGTGGTACATCGAGCTGGAAGCCCCATGGGTTGTCTGCCGGAATCAGCTCGGCTGCATGCCGCTCGAGCAAATGCTCGGGTTTGTCCGCCAGCAGCGATTCAGTCACCGGAAGCGTCGGTGGAGGCGTGCGCGCCTGGCGTCGGTTTTCTTCCCAGGAAACCCCCAGGCGATCATCGAGAGTGCGCGTCCAGGTGCGCTGGGCGATGCGTTGCAAACGCTGCAGATCGGCCTCGGCCATGGCCTCGGAACCCAGGTTGCAGCGTGCGACAAAGGCAAAGTCATCATCGAGGGCGGCCAATGTCGCGTCGCGCTGGCGGGCCAGGGCTGACGACTCGCCACCCGTTGCCAGGGCCTGCCAGTAATCGATCCAGGCGTCGCGCTTGAGTACCTCGAAGCGGGTACGGATTTCATGGATACGGTCGTTCAGGGTTTCCAGCTTGGTGGCCTTGTCCACTACATACTCGGGTGTGGTGACCTTGCCGCAGTCATGCAGCCAGGCAGCGATGTGCAGCGCTTCCCATTCATCTTCCGTTGGCCGATAGGCGTCGAACGCTGGTGCCCGGCTGGCGGCCGCGGCCTGGGCAAGCATCAGCGTCAGGGCCGGCACCCGCTGGCAATGGCCGCCGGTGTAAGGGCTCTTGGCGTCGATCGCCCCGGCGAGCAGTTGGATGAACGAGTCCAGCAATTGCTTTTGCCTGGCTTGCAGGCGCTGGCTTTCGATGCTCACCGTCGCGGTGCCGGAAACGGCCTGGAGAAAAGCGATGCGGTCCGGCTGGAGTTTTTCCAGGTCGGCTTCGGTGCCGCTGTCGGTGATCAACAGCAACAATATGCCAACGGTTTCCTGGTGGCGGTTGCGCAGGTGGATGCCGATCAGGTGCACGCGCGGGGCATCCAGTTCCAGTAGGACACTGCGCAGGTCGGCAGCCTGCTCGAAGCCCAGCGAGGACACCAGGGTTTCCGCAGTGGCCAGTTCCTGTAACCACGGCGGGCTGTCCGCGCCATTCAGTGCGTAGCCTCGCAGGGCGAAGGTTTGCAGGTCCCGAGGTGTCCCATCGATCACCAGCCCGTAGGGTTTGACTTGCTCCTCGTCGTGTTCGCGCAGATAGATCAGGCCGGCCTGGGCCTGGCCGATTTTCACCGTCTCGAACAACACCCGTTCCAATAGCGGGGCAAAGCGGGTTTCAGCGCGCAGGCTGGCCGTGATCTCGAAAAAACTCGCCAGGGTTTCTTTCATGCGGGCCATCGAAACGCCCAGTTGATCGACTTCCAGCACCGGAGAACGGCGGGACACCGGGTAATTGAAGTCAAAGCTGCGAATGGCATCGGCTTCCTTGACCAGTGCGCGCAAGGGCTTGACCAGGATCCGCGAGGTCAGCCAGCCGAGGGGCAGGCATAGCAGCAATGTCGCCAGGGTAATCAGCGCGCCTTGCCAGCGCAGGCGATAGGCATCGGCGAGCAATTCGTCCTCCGGCACCAGCAAGGCCAACTCCAGACCCTGCGGCCCGCCCTCCTGCATGTGGCTGCGGGAAACTATCCATTGGCGTCCGGCCGCTTCCAGGCGCGGCGTGTCGCTGTTGTCATCGAGCGCAGCGGCGATGGCCGGGGCGAGGTCACGCGCCTTGATCAACCGGGACGACTGCGCGTCGGCGATCAGCCGGCGGCTGTCCGGATAGCCTACCGCGTTGCCTTGGGGATCGATCAGGACAATTTCGGTGCCGGCGCTCACCTTGTGCTTTGCCAACGTCTGGGACAGGGCGGCCAGGGTCAGGTCAGCGCCGATGACGGCCTGCCCGCCGCTGCGCCGCGCAAGGGTGGTGCCGATGTTTCGGGTGGAAAAGAACACGTAGGGTTCGGTGGTGATCTGTTCAGGGCTGCTCAAGGCGCTACGGAACCAGCCCCGGCTGCGCGGATCGTAGGTTTCGTCAGGCTGTTGCAGGCGGCTGAGAAGGTTCAGGTCCCGGTCATAGAACAGCGATTGCGAGCGAACCTGGCCTTCGCCGCCGGCGCGCTCCACGGTCCAGACCTGGTACAGCGCGCCGACCGGAGCCTTCATCGCGGCCCTCAAGGCATCGGTGCGCAACGGCCGGACCATCAGGAAGTCGCCATTGTTGTCGCCCAGGTACAGCGACGCCAGGTTCGGGTTGTCCCGCAGCGCCTGGCTGAAGGGCGCAAGCAGGTCCAGGCGTTGCGCCATCCCAGGCGCACGCGTCGCCGGGTAATCGGCCAGCAGGCCGAGCAAATGACGGATTGGTTCGTAGGTGTCGTACAGGTCCAGGCGTACGTCCTGTTCAATTCGATTGAACAGCTTTTCGCTGCTGGACAGGATGATCTGGGTGGTTTGCCGGTAATTAAAAACGCCAAGCACGACGCCAGTCAGCAGCAGGAGCAGGGTGAACATCACGCTGATATGGACGTGCAGGGGAAACCGGCGTTTTTCCGGACGCGGTGCGCTGGGCATATCCGTCACTCCAAGTGTTCGGGGGGAGATCGCCCCCTGATACGCACTGCTGAGCCAACAGCATAGTAAACACTGGATTATCCTGCCTTGGCGATCTCCGTTTCCAGCGCCTGCTCCAGTTCAGTCATCGCCTGGTGGAGTGCTCTCGCACAGTCGTCGATTCGCTCGCGTGCGTGCCCCTGACGGCAAGCAATCTCCAGGGCTTCGCACAAATCAACCAGCACATTTGCCTGCACGATACGGGCGACGCCCTTTATTTTGTGCGCTGTTTCGGCAAGGGCCTGGGAAGCCCCGGCGCGGGCGGCTTCGAGCAATTCCTGGCGGTCGGAACGGTTGCTGCTCAGCAGTTCCGCCAGCAACCGTCGGACGCAGATCGGGTCGCCGCCGGTGAGCATGTGCAGGCTCTGGACGTTGAACATGGCTGGGCGATTTGCGGGTTTGATCGTGTTCATCCATTGGCTCAGGGTGCTCAGGTTGATCGGCTTGAACAGGCAATCGTCCATTCCGGCATCCTTGCAGCGTTGCTTCTCCTCGGGTTGTGCATTGGCTGTGAAGCCCAGGATGGTGCACGGCGCCAGTTGATGTTCGGCCTCGTATCGACGGATCGTCCTGGCCAGCTCGTAACCGCTCATGATGGGCATGTTGCAATCGGCGACGATCACGTCGAAATCCCCCTCATGCCAAGCCTTGAGTCCTTGTACGCCGTCGTTTGCGAGGCAGTGACGATGACCGAGGTATTCCAGTTGCTGCGTCATCAGCAAGCGATTGGCCGGATGATCGTCCACCACCAGGACGCTCAATCGAGCCGTGGCCGTTTCGACCGCAGGCTCGGCCGGGACGCCAATCGTCGTTGCGCAAAGTATGGTCAATTCCAGGGTCACGCAGGCCTGGGTGCCAATGCCCGGTTGGCTGTCCAGGGACAGTTCACCACCCATCATCTGGCACAACTGGCGACTGATTACCAGGCCCAGGCCCGCGCCTTTGCGGGCCATCCGGCTGGTGTTGTCGGCCTGGGCAAACGGTTCGAACAGGCGCTGCATGTCCGCCGGACTGATGCCGATGCCGCTGTCACGGACGTCTATCCGCAGCCGCAGCGTATTCTCGCGAGCGGTTCGGGAAAGCCTGGCGTGGACCTTCACCTCGCCGTGTTCGGTGAATTTCAAGGCATTGCTGATCAGGTTCGAGATCACCTGTTTGAATCGCGACGGGTCCATCAGGACGTCGGGGTTGTCATCGGCAGGCTCTACTTGCAACGACAGCCGCAGGTTCTTTTGCCGGGCCAGCCCCTCGAATACGCGGACCACCGAATGCAGCAAGGCCCTGACATTCACTCGTTCGGGGGCCAGGGTCAGCCGGCCTGATTCGATGCGGGCAATGTCCAGGATATCGCCAATCAGCTCCAGCATTCCCGAAGCCGATTCGTACGCGACCGCTATTGTCGAACGATCGACTTGTCCCTTGTCGGCATGCTTGAGCGCCAATTCCAGCATGCCTATCACTGCGTTCATAGGCGTACGGATTTCATGGCTCATGGTCGCCAGGAAGGTGCTTTTCGCCCGATTGGCGGCGTCGGCCTGTTCCTTGGCGGCGTGCAGTTCCTCGACAAGCTGGCGCCGTTCACTGATGTCAATCCAGCCACCGATGATGCCTTGCACCTGTCCCGCGGCGTTACGGTAGGGGAGGATCCAGTGGTAGATCGTCAGCTTGCGAGCGCCAATGTGCAGCGGCCGGTCGGTGACCAAGGCGGTGCCTTCGGCCATGACACGCTGGTAGTCCGCCCGATATTCCTGTGCTTCGAAAGCATTGCTCATGGATCCCGGCGCAATGTCCTTGCCGATCACTTCTTCACGTGTTGTGTCGAAGGTTTCCAGGTAACTGTCGTTACAGCTTTGCAACAGCCCGTTGCGGTCCCTCACGTAGATCGGGTGCGGGGTGCCGTTGAGCAGGGCGTGCATGAATTCCAGCTGGTCATTGAGCGCCAGCTCCGCCTTCTGGCGTTGCCTGATCTGCCGTCGCATGTAGGCATTCCACGCCAGGGACAGCAGCAATAACAGGCCGGCGGCTGCGACGAACTGCAGGAACACCCGATGATAGGTGCGCCAGGTAAGTTCCGCTGCCGAGATATGGCCTTGCCAGCGATTGTTGATGACGCCCAGTTCGGCGGGTTCGATGCTGGCCAGGGCCTTGTCCAGGATCGAGCTCAACTCTGGCGCGTTTGTTGCGCTGGCCAGCGAGAACAGCGCTTGTCGGGTGCCTACGGTGCTGCTGATCTGCAATTTGTCGCGCAGCGTGTGGGACGACAGGAAATAATTGGCCATGACCAGCGAACTGATGCTGCCATCGGCCTCGCCCTGGGCGAGCATATCGACGGCGCGCAGGGAGTCGGCGGCCTCGACCAGTTGGAGGTGCGGATATTCGCTGCGCAGCCAATTGATGAGGGGATTGCCTGCGGCGATTGCCAGGCGCTTGCCTGCGAGCTGGTCGAGGGTCGCCGGGGTGTCGGACTGTTTGCGGCTCAGCAGGACAAAGGCGCTGTCGAGGTAGGGGCGGCTGAACTTCAATGACTGTTGCCGTTCGCTGCTGGGCAAGAGTGCGGCGACCATATCAGCCTCGCCGTCTACCACTGCGGAAATCATTTCGCCGTCAGTCTGGTGTCGCTGGATTTCCAGGCGCAGGCCAGTACGCAGTCTGATCAGCTCCAGCAGGTCGGCGCTGATACCGCGAAAATCACCGTCCGGATCGAAGAACGTAAAGGGCGCGAATGTTTCGTTTACCGCCACCCGCACCACCGGATGCTTCGTCAGCCAACGTTGTTCGCGGTCGGTCAGTTGTATCCGTTGATCGGTAAGGTACAGGTCGCTGCCCGCACTCCAGCGTTTGGCTATCGCGGTCTGCTCCGCGACGGGGAGCTGGCTCAGGGTGGCGTTTATGATCTCCAGCAGCCGGGAATCATTTCGACGGACCGCGAAACTGAAACCGTAGGTTTCGTGTTTTCCGAAGCTGGCCATGCGAATGTTGCTCAAGTAACCCTTGCTGATCAGATAGTGGGTGGAAACGGTGTCGCCCAGAAATACGTCGGCCTGGCCGAAGGCGACGGCGTTGATGGCGTTCTGGTAGGACGTATAGGTAGTGATCTGCGCCTTGGGATAGAGTTTTTTGATTTCGTCCAGCGGCAGGTAGTGATAGGCCATGCTCAGCCGCAGCCCTTCAAGATCTTCGGTCAGGGATGGGCTGTCGCTCGTCCGGGTAACGAGGACGGGCTGGTCCACTGCATAGGGTTTCGACAGGGCGATGTCCGGATTGCTGGCCTCGAAACCGTTGGCGCTGCCGAGCAAGTCGATTTTCCCGCTCTCGAGGGCGGCAATGGCTTCGCCACGCGAACTGAAACGCAGCACCTTGATTGGCAAGCCGGTTGCCTGAGCAATGAGGCCCGCGTAATCGGCCGTCATGCCTTCATAGTCGCGGCCGCTGGTGGAAAGGTCGAAGGGTGGGTAATCCGGCGCGGATGTCCCCAGGAGCAATTCCTGACGATCTTGCAGCCAGGCGCGCTGAGGAGCGTCTAGTCTGATCT
This sequence comes from Pseudomonas sp. AGC41, assembly GCF_057334555.1. NCBI lineage: Bacteria > Pseudomonadati > Pseudomonadota > Gammaproteobacteria > Pseudomonadales > Pseudomonadaceae > Pseudomonas > Pseudomonas sp. AGC41. Next base: position 77,789 of record NZ_JBHFJB010000146.1, on the reverse strand, counting down.
GCAGGGGATCCACCGTCGTCCTGCTCAGCAGCGTATAACGCTCGGGCGTCTGCGGAGCGGCTATAAGCGTTGCGGCATAGAGTCCTGCGCATAACAGCAGAAGAAATTCGCGTAGACATCTGAACATGCTGTTGTTTCTCAAACCAGTGCGTTGCGCTTGGCCATCTCGATCAGGTCTACCAGGGACTTGACCTTGAGTTTCTGCATCAGGCGTTTTTTATAGGTGCTGACGGTTTTATTGCTAAGAAACATGCCTTTGGCTATGTCTTTGTTGGTACGGCCCTGGGCGAAAAGTTGCAGTACCATCAACTCTCGATCATTGACGCTTTTGAAAAGGTCCAGTTCGATACTGCGTGGGTCATCATGACGCGGGGGCGCCAGTGCCTGACTCGGGAAATAGTTATAGCCGGACAGTACGGCCTTTATTGCACTGATCAGTTCGCTGAGGTCTTCCTGTTTACAAACATAGCCGGAGGCACCGGATTGCATGCAGCGGATACCAAACAGCGTCGGTGATTGCGCTGTCAGCACCAGCGTTTTGATCGGGGCGGTCATTGCGTTGAAGCGTGAGAGAATTTCCAGCCCGTCAAGCTTGGGAATGCTGATATCCAGGATGACCAGGTCCGGCATGCATTCACGCACCATTTGCATCGCGTCGACGCCGTTGTCGGTTTCTCCCACAACTTTATAACCTTCATGCTCCAGCAGCATTCGAACGGCGAGGCGGATGACCGGATGATCGTCGACAATGAAAACGGAGTTCATGATAAATCCCTGCGAACTGAATAAAGCGCGCACCTTAGCCCAGTTAAGTCAGGGTCGTACGAGGAGACAGGGCTACATTCCAAATTTCGGAAGTTTCCTACAAAAAAAGAAGCAAAGTACTACGAAGTATTTAGGGCGTTGGTAGGGGCGCGGAGTGGGACGAGGGATTTTTATATTCTGTTCACGACTGGATGTTTATATGTTGATCAGGAAAGAGTAATTCGCCAGCAGCGTCTTCGCTCATGGATTTTAGAGCCTGAGAAAGTATGGTTATTTGTATTGAATGAGCCGCCGAAAACGGCGGCACTGAGCTCATTGACGAGTGCGACCGGTCATTTCCTGCGCCATTTCGCTGGCATAGCTGTCGGTCATGCCGGCGATGAAATCGATCATTCGCAGGAACGCACCGTGCAAGGAGCCGTCAGGATCGGGGGCGTTGTTACCCAGCAGGTCGAGGATGCGCCGATTCTTGAACGAGGGCGTACGGCCACCATGCTGTTCCAGGGCCGCACCACAAAACCCGTTGAGGAGGATTTCCAGCGTGGTGTAGGCACCGATTTCATGCAGGGTCTTGCGCTTGTCCTGAAATATTTTCTTACGGGCCATGTCCTTGGCGTTCAAGACGCAGCGTTTGGCCGGACCGTGCATATGTTCCACCAGGTCTCCTTGCAGGGTCCCGGCCAGCAACGCCTCCTGCTGCTCGACGAACGCCCGGGCGGCGGCGTTGGTCAGGTGTTCGATGGCCTTGCCGCGCAGGATCGCCAGTTTGCGCCGCCGGGAATCCAGAGGGCCGAGCTGGCGATAAGTTTCCGGCAGGTCATCGCCGACCAGATCCAGTAGCAGCGATTCCACCTGCGGGTATTCCAGCAGCTCCATTTCCACACCGTCTTCGAGGTCAATCAACGCGTAGCAGATGTCGTCGGCCGCCTCCATCAGGTAGACCAGCGGATGCCTAGCCCAGCGTTGGTCCTCGATTTGCGGCAAACCCAGTTTGTGGGCGATTTGCTCAAGCAACGGCAGCTCGCTCTGATAGCAGCCGAACTTGTGCTTCTTATAGCCCAGCGAGTCAGCATGGCGTGCGGTCCAGGGATATTTCAGGTAAGTCCCTAGCGTTGCGTAGGTCAGGCGGGTGCCGCCGTCAAACTGATGGTATTCGAGTTGCGTGAGGACCCGGAACCCTTGGGCATTACCCTCGAAATTGAGAAAGTCGTTGCGCTCGGCCTCGCTCATGGCGTCAAGCCAGCCACGTCCCGCCGCCTGTTGAAACCAGTAGCGGATGGCGTCTTCGCCGGAATGACCGAACGGCGGGTTGCCGATATCGTGGGCCAGGCAGGCCGATTGCACCACCATGCCCAGGTCGCTGGGTTCGCACCAGTCAGGCAGGGCGCTGCGGATCGTTTCTCCCACGCGCATGCCCAGGGAGCGCCCAACGCAGCTCACTTCCAGCGAGTGGGTGAGGCGCGTGTGGATATGATCGTTGCTGGAGACCGGATGCACCTGGGTCTTGCGTCCGAGGCGACGGAACGCGCCGGAAAAGATGATGCGGTCGTGGTCTTTATGAAAAGGGCTGCGGCCCAGTTCTTCTGGACTGTGCAAGGGCTTGCCCAGGCGTTCGCGAGTCAGCAGGGTGTGCCAATCCAAGCCGGTTGCTCCGTTTGATGAGTCGATGCCCTAGCTTCCCGGTTCGGGACGCGTCCTGCAAGGCCTGCGGGTCTCGACCTGGTGTACCTGGGTGTTGCGCGAACGATAAAGCGGGCCGTTCCAATGGAAAGGCCCGTTCAGGGTCGCCCCGCGGCCGTCAGGGTTTGCGTGCAGTCTTGGCCAGCTTGATCAGCGGCAGCAGCGCTGTTGCCAACCGGATCAGTCGCGAGAAGCCACCTGATCGCCCGCTCCGGGTCCGCTTGCCACCGAGGAAGCCAAGCAACGACACCGCGGCCACGCCCCAGAGTGACGCATGTTTCAGGCCGAAGCCCTCATGCCAGCTTTGCGTGAAGCCGCGCACCCGTTGCAGTGGGTGCAGCAATTGCCGGGTTTCCTGGCGAATTTCCTGGCGGTGCATTTCCATGCGCAGGCGTACCAGCGCCTTGCGCATCTCCTGTCGGGTGCGGGCTTGAGGAATATCGGGCCGGCTCATGGCAACAGGCGCTCCCGGTCGTTGGCGAGTTCTTCGAGGGTAGCGTGGAAAGGCGAGGATTCATCGTAGATCGCTGCCTTGAGCCGAAGCCCGCAGAACAACGCAGCCAGCAGATAGAACAGGCAGAGACCAATGATTCCCGCCAGGCGATAGGTATCCCACACCAGGATCAGCACCAGCGCGGACAGCCCGACCAGCAGTAGCAAACCGAACACCAGCGCAAGTCCGGCGAACAACAACAGGCTGACGGTGCGGGCCTTCTGTTCCTGCAATTCGATGCCGAACAGTTCTACATGGCTGTGCAGCAAGCCGAGGACTGCCGCGCCCAGGCGTCGCGCGGTAGGCTTAGTGCCCGATTCGGGCGAGCCGGATTCGTCGATACCCATCATCAGCGCCGTGTCGCCAGCAGTCCGATCAAAAAGCCTACGCCCGCAGCGATGCCGACCGATTGCCAGGGATTGGCCTGTACATACTCTTCGGTTGCGATCACCGCAGCCTGGCCCCGTTCGCGTACCGAGTCTTCGGTGAGCTTGAGGGTTTCACGGGCGTGCAAGAGGGTTTCATGGATCTGGCTACGCAACTCGTCAGCCTGGTCACCCGCCAGAGTCGCCGTGTGGTCGAGCAATCGTTCGGTATCTTTGACCAGTGTCTGGAAGTCTTCCTTCAGGGTTTCTTGAGCAGTCTTTGCCTGGGTTCTGGCCATCGGTGCATCTCCGTAAGTGACGTCTGAAGCGTTCGAGTATGAGCCTTGCCGGAAGGTTCAGTGAAACTGCTGGTACAACTTTTGCTCTGGCATCCGCCATGTACTGGTGCGTCGGCATGCACCTGTGCGCTTAAGCTGGGCAGAAGCCCGCAAAACCTTAACTCAAATAATCAAAACCCGCGAAGCACCTCGCTGCACAGCGTCGTCAAACCGGTTTTCGTGCACCAAAGCGGCTCGCAGGTGAGTGAGGCGTTTCAACTTGGTGCGTCGGCCGCGCGATTGAACCGCTTTGGTGCCTATTTCACTTTCTTCAGGTCTGCCAACACCATGGAAAATCTGCAAAGCGCCGTGGACAGTCTGGTCCACAGCTCCAACACGCTGTTCATCCTGCTCGGTGCGGTCATGGTTCTGGCCATGCACGCCGGCTTCGCGTTCCTTGAAGTAGGCACCGTCCGGCAAAAGAATCAGGTCAATGCGTTGTCGAAGATCCTCAGCGATTTCGCGGTGTCGACCTTGGCCTACTTCTTCATAGGCTACTGGATTTCCTACGGCGTGACCTTTTTGCAGCCAGCGGCGGTGCTCAGCGCCGATCACGGCTACAGCCTGGTAAAGTTTTTCTTCCTGCTCACCTTTGCCGCCGCAATCCCGGCCATTATCTCAGGGGGGATCGCCGAGCGTGCCCGGTTCGTACCGCAGATGTGCGCCACGGTACTGATCGTAGCGTTCATCTACCCGTTTTTCGAAGGCCTGGTCTGGAATGGCAACTACGGCCTGCAAGCCTGGCTGCAAGCCCGTTTCGGCGCCAGTTTCCATGACTTTGCCGGCTCCGTGGTCGTGCATGCCATGGGCGGCTGGCTGGCATTGGCCGCGGTGCTTTTGCTCGGGCCGCGCAATGGTCGCTATCGGGACGGTCGCCTGGTGGCGTTCGCGCCTTCGAGCATTCCGTTCCTGGCGTTGGGCTCGTGGATTCTCATCGTCGGCTGGTTCGGTTTCAACGTGATGAGCGCCCAGACGTTGCCCGGAGTCAGTGGGTTGGTGGCGGTCAACTCGTTGATGGCGATGGTCGGCGGGACCGTGACGGCCTTGATTGTCGGGCGCAACGACCCCGGCTTCCTGCATAACGGTCCGTTGGCCGGGTTGGTGGCGGTTTGTGCCGGATCCGACTTGATGCATCCGGTGGGTGCCCTGGCAACCGGAGCCATCGCGGGTGGGCTGTTTGTCTGGTGTTTCATTGCGGCGCAGGGTAAGTGGAAAATCGACGACGTGCTGGGAGTCTGGCCCCTTCATGGCTTGTGCGGCGTCTGGGGTGGCATTGCCTGCGGTATTTTTGGCCAGCAAGCCCTGGGTGGCCTCGGCGGCGTCAGCCTGGTCAGTCAACTGCTCGGGACTGCGTTGGGAGTCGTCATCGCCCTGGTCGGCGGGTTCGCGGTTTATGGTGCGATCAAGTTCGTGCTGGGGCTGCGGTTGACCCAGGAAGAGGAGTACTACGGCGCCGATCTGTCGATCCACAAGATCGGTGCCGTCAGCCAGGATTGAGCGTTGCACTACGGCTCCTTGTCCTGGTTGCCCGGATAGAACCCGTGCAGCAGGCCATAGCGTTCGTGACGAACCTGATCCACGTGATGTCGGACCCGTTGCTCCGGCAGCCCGAGCATGACCAGCGCGTGAGACGCGAGCATCAGGCTCGACTCCAGCAGTTCCGGGACGACTTCTGTCGCCCCGGCGGCCTGCAGTTCGGCCAATTGACTGTCGTCCCGAGTGCGTACCAGGATCGGCACCTGCGGGTTGACGCGTCGGGCTTCCCTGAGTACGGTCAGCGCGATATCCGTCTTGTCGACCGCGATGACCAACAGCCGGGCGCGACTCAGTCCGACGGCGGTCAGCAGGTCGGCCCGGCGTGAGTCCCCGTAATGTACGCAACGCTCATCGACCGTGGCTTCCTGAATGATCACCGGGTCGTCGTCCAGAGCGACAAACGCCAGGCCTTCGCGGCGCAGGAACCGCCCGATGGACTGGCCCACCCGACCATACCCGCAGATCACCACATGACCCGACAAGCCTGCATTGAGTTCGCTGATCTGGTCCAGTTGTGCTTCCTGGTTGGGTTTGCGGTGCAGGCGCGCGGCAATCCCCGGCGCTGCACGCAGCAAAAGCGGGGTCAGCAGCATCGAGCAGAATGTCGCGGCCAACAGCAGGCCGCTGATGTCCGCAGGCATGAGGCGGTTCTGCTGCATCAGTGCCATCAGGGCAAAACAGAACTCGCCACCCTGAGCCAAGGCCAGTCCGCTGCGCCATGCGGTTTCACCGTCGCTGCCGCGGCACTTGACCAGCGCGGCGACCACGCAGCCCTTGATGATCATCAAACCGAGGGTCAACCCGAGTATCTGCAGACCATCGTCGATGAACAGTCGAAGGTCGATCAGCATGCCGATGCTGACGAAAAACAGCCCCAGCAGGATGTCGCGGAACGGACGTATATCGGCCTCGATCTGGTGCCGGTAGTGGCTTTCTCCCAGCAACATGCCGGCCAGGAATGCGCCCAGGGCCGGTGACAGGCCGAGCAGGTGCGTCAGCCATGCGGTGAGCAGTACGATCACCAGCGCCAGCAGCACGAACAGCTCGGCGGACCGGGACGCGGCTACTTCATGGAACAGTCGGGGCAGCAGCCAGCGGCTGGCGAGCAGCAGGCCGCCGAACAGAAATAGTGTCTTGCCCAGGGTCAGGGGCAGCGCCCAGTACCAGGCGTACTCGCTGCTGCCGGCAAAGACCGGTACCAGGGTCAACAGCAATACGGCGACGACATCCTGAAACAGCAGCACGCCGATAGCGTTCTGGCCATGGCTGCTGAAAATTTCCCCCAGGCTGGTCAGTTCCTTGCTGACAATGGCTGTGGACGACAAGGCCAGCCCGGCGCCCAGAAGCAGCGCCGCCAGCGCCGGGGCGCCGCAGAACACCAGGAGGACCCCCAGCAGCAGCCCCGAACACACCACTTGCAAACTGCCGAGGCCGAACACCACCCGACGCAGTTCGAGCATCTTCGACAACGAGAATTCCAGCCCCAGCGAGAACAACAGGAAGACCACGCCGAGCTCGGCCAGATCCGGCAATTCCTCGCTGTCGTTTACCCAGTCCAGGGCAGTGGGGCCGACCGCCAGCCCGACGCAGAGGTAGCCGAGCACCGGTGGCAGGCGCAATCGCCTGAACAGGGCGATGACTACCAGGGAGGAGGCAAGGATGATCAGCAGGTTGGTGAACAAGGGGAACTCCGTTTCAAGACGCTGACATCCAGCTTAGGAGAGAAAATACGTCGAGCATTGCCGAAAAGACATTTGAGCTCAATGATTTGCGTCAGCGTTTTACTGAAACATGATGAGCTACGGTACGCCGCTCGACGGCCATGTGGAGCCAGCCTAGAATGATCGTCTATTTTTTCGGGTCTACCTGCCATGCCGCCTGAATGCCAGTTGTTCGGCACCCTGGGGTGCCACCTGTGTGAAGTTGCCGAGGGCGTGCTGATGCCGTTCGTCGAGCACGGCCTGTTGGTGGAACTGGTGGATATCGCCGAAAGCGACAAGTTGTCTGAAGCCTACGGTTTGCGCATCCCTGTGCTCCGTCGCATCGATACAGGGGCGGAACTGGAGTGGCCCTTCGATGATCCCGACCGGGTGGCGGCGTTTCTGCGTTGATACCTTCCATCGCCTGAGGTCATTCACCGCCATTGGCGAAATGGCATTCTTCGGTTACTGTATGCCCATACAGCTATCCGGAGTGCGTCCCTTGGTCAATGTCGAACAATTGAAAAACAGCGTGAACAGGATGTCGGCGGACGTGGTGCGCGAGGCGGTCCTGGAATTGCGCCTGGATGGCTTGGTAACTGAAGGCAAGACACCGTTCAATAAACTGCATTTCAACACCTGTTTCGCCGAGATCGAAGCGTTGTTCCAGCGCGCCGGCTACCACAAGCAATTGGACGTGGTGGGTTACCAGGGGTTGTTGTACGCGTTGTACGACCCAGGCCGCTGGGAGGCAGTCGAAGTACTGCGCTGGCTGAAGGAGTTCACTGAAGCGGCGGCAAAACCTACATTGATTCGTGCCTGAGCCAATCACCACTGTGCCGGCCTGTGCGCCTGGCGGATAATACCGACCCGTCAACGTTCAAGAGTCTTCAATGTCCGGTTCATCATTCTCCGCAGCGCGCCATCAAGCCAGCACACTGTACCTGCCGCCTGGTTCCTGGCAGACGGTGCTGGAATGTCTTTGCGAGCATTTCAGTGCGATCAGCCGCGAGCAGTGGCTGGATCGGATTGCCCGGGGACGAGTGCTGGACGGGGAGGGGCGGGCGATCAGCGTCGACCTGGCCTATCGCGAAGGCATGCGGATCCACTATTTTCGTGAAGTGCCCGATGAAAAACCGATCCCGGTGGAGGAGTCGATTCTCTACGTCGATGACCATCTGGTGGTCGCGGACAAACCGCACTTCCTGCCCGTCACGCCGGCGGGGGAGTATGTCGAGCAGACATTGCTGCGTCGATTGATTCGTCGCCTGGACAATCCCCATTTAGTCCCCTTGCACCGTATTGATCGGCATACGGCCGGGCTGGTGTTGTTTTCAGCCAATCCACAGACCCGTTCGGCTTATCAATCGTTGTTTCCGACGCGGCGAATCGAAAAAAGTTATGAAGCCATAGCCCCCGCGCTGCCCGGAGTGGCGTTTCCGTGTGTGCATAGAAGCCGGATGATCGACGGCGAGCCTTTTTTCCGGATGCAGGAGGGGCCGGGCGAGCCCAATACCGAGACGGCCATGGAAGTGCTTGAGATGAACGGCGACCTGTGGCGGTACGGCCTGTATCCGGTTACTGGGAAAAAGCACCAGCTGCGGGTGCATATGAGTGCCTTGGGGGCTGGCATCTGCAACGATCCGTTTTACCCCGATGTAATTCGGGATGCCCAAGATGACTATGCCAATCCGCTCAAGCTGTTGGCCAAGAGATTAGGTTTCATCGATCCGATCACGGGTCAGCAGCGGGTTTTCGAGAGTGATATTGCCCTGCGCTGGTAGCCACGCCACTTTCCGCCAGGCATTAAAAAGCCCGCAATGCTTGCGGGCTTTTTTAATCGGGCTGTAACGCTGAAGATTACAGGTCTTTAACGGTACGAACCTGGTCCTTGTTCACGCGAGTCTGCTTGCCGTCCAGTTGCTCGAATTCGTAGAAGCCGCTGTCTTCATCATATTTTGGCGTGTCGACGGCCTGGATTTCGCGACCGTCATTCAGGGTAATCACTGTTGGCGATGCACACCCGGCGAGAGTGGCGAGGCCCAGCGCGAGCATGAAAGTGGCGAGGGTCCGTTGAGTCATGGTGTTTCTCCGAAATGGATTCTTCAAGTTACTGACCGTAAGACGTATACATCGCATGTAAGTTCCTGGCTAGTGTCAATCTGACACGCCTGTATGCCGTGCCAGCAGTTCCGGCGTATTGAGGTTGGCCAGTCGCGCATCGTTCGCCGGGCATTGCAAGGCGACGGCGTGCAGCGTACGCATGATGCGGCCGGGACTGCGCTCGCCTTCGTCCCAGGCCCTTTCAAAATCTGCTGCCAGAGCCCGGGGGATGATGCATAACAACGGCTCCCAATGCTCACCCTGACGCACCATCAACGGCTTGCCGGGATGGCGGTTTGCCGTTTCGCGCATGCTGTCGAGCAGGCATGAGTCGATTTGCGGGACATCACAAGGCAATACCAGTAAATAAGGATGGCGCGCCACCTTGAGGCCCGCCCGGATGCCTGCCAGTGGTCCGGGAAAGTCCCCCTCATCGTCGTGAACCAGTTGGTCGGCATACAATGCGTAGCGTTCCGGGTTGCGGTTGCAAGAGATGATCACGTCGTCGCTCAGGGCCCGGGTCCGCCGATAAAGGTGGGCAATCAACGGTTCGCCTTGCCACTCCAGCAGGCCTTTGTCCTGGCCACCCATGCGTTGTCCGCGCCCGCCCGCCAGGAGCAGGATCGAGCAGGGTGGCAAAGGATCGTTCGAGGTCATGATGTGTCTCCACACAGGCGAAAAAATCGGGCGCTGTGATATAACACCGCGCTGTTCCCCCTACAACTGGACGAGCCTATGAAAGCCAAGGCTGATGTACCTTTCGTGCCGCTCAATATCGCGGTGCTGACTGTCAGCGATACCCGTACCTTGGAAACCGACACGTCGGGGCAGGTCTTCGTCGACCGGCTCACGGAGGCTGGGCACAATCTCGCGGCCCGGGTACTGCTCAAAGATGACCTGTACAAGATCCGCGCCCAAGTCGCCACCTGGATCGCTGACGAGGTGGTGCAGGTAGTGCTGATCACCGGTGGCACCGGTTTCACCGGTCGCGACAGCACGCCGGAGGCCGTTACGTGTCTGTTGGACAAGCAGGTCGATGGTTTTGGCGAACTGTTCCGGCAGATATCCGTGGTGGACATTGGCACCTCTACCGTCCAGTCCCGGGCACTGGCCGGCCTGGCCAACGGTACGTTGGTCTGTTGCTTGCCGGGTTCGACCAACGCGGTGCGTACCGGATGGGACGGGATCCTCGCTGAACAACTGGACGCGCGCCATCGGCCGTGTAATTTTGTCGCCCATTTGAAACAGGCTGCGCCTTGTGAATCCCGTGGGTAAACCCGGAAAGGGCGGCGCCTTGATGGCCGTCGAGGTCGCGCTGGAGCGGTTGCTCGAGATGGCGGCAGCCACGCCCATCACTGAGCAAGAGCGCGTGCCGCTGGCCGAGGCGCAGGGGCGGGTATTGGCCGAGGACCTGATCTCGACGCTTGACCTGCCGCCCTGGCCCAACAGCGCGATGGACGGCTACGCCCTGCGTCTGAAGGACTGGAACGGCGAGGCGTTGGTCGTCAGTCAGCGGGTTTTCGCCGGACAGGCTCCGGATGCTCTCGCCCCGGGAACTTGCGCGCGTATCTTCACGGGCGCGCCGGTCCCGCCGGGTGCCGATTGCGTCGAAATGCAGGAGAACGCCATTGTCGACGATGATCAGCGGGTAAGATTCACCCAGCCCATGGTCAGCGGACAGAACATACGACTTCAAGGGCAGGAAACAACCATCGGGGAGCGAGTCCTCGACGCCGGCACCCGCCTGGGTCCGATCGAGTTGGGCCTCGCGGCGTCCCTGGGGTGTGCATCGCTGCCAGTGGTGCGCAAGGTACGCGTTGCGGTGCTGTCGACAGGTGACGAACTGGTGGAGCCTGGCCATGCCTTGGGCCCAGGACAGATCTACAACAGCAACCGTGTCCTGCTCTGTAGCTGGCTGCAGCGCCTGGGTTGCGACGTTATCGACGCAGGTATCCTGCCCGACGATTTGCCCACTACCCGTCGCTGCCTGGCCGGACTGTCGGATGTCGATCTGATCCTTTCCACAGGCGGCGTATCGGTGGGGGAGGCTGATTTTCTCGGCGTTGCATTGCGCGAAGAGGGCGAATTGACCCTCTGGAAGCTCGCCATCAAGCCTGGAAAGCCGCTGACGTTCGGGCACTTCCGTGGCCTGCCGGTGATAGGCTTGCCGGGGAACCCCGCCTCTACGCTAGTGACCTTTGCACTATTGGCTCGGCCTTACCTGCTGCGGCGCCAGGGCGTTCAGTCAGTGGAGCCACTCAAGTTCAAGGTGCCTGCTGGCTTCGCCTGGCCGAAGGCGGGCTCTCGCCGAGAGTACTTGCGAGGTCGCATTAAAAACGGTCGGGCGATCATCTACCGGAACCAGAGCTCAGGTGTGCTGCGTAGCGCTGCGTGGGCCGATGGGCTGGTCGAGGTCCTTGAAGGACGAGTACTGGTCGAAGGTGATGAAGTGAGCTTTATTCCTTTGAGTGAAGTACTGGGCTAGACCTGCGCAACGTTGTCTGGCCCGAGTGAATTCTCGGGCCTTACGCCGGCATTTATCGCGACAGCAGCGCGACCATCTGGTCGAAGCGGCTATTCGCCACCCAGCCCAGCAGGCCGACCACCACTGCGGCTGCGCCGGCCAGATAGGCGAGCCGGTGTCGGACCGCCTTCACGTCGGTACGGATTTCATCCATGTCCCTGCGTATGTACTTGAGGTGAGTTTCCAGTTCAACGACGCGCGGTTCCAAATCAATTCCTCCAGCGGGATTAATGCAACTTTTGCCTTCGTTTAGCTTATCGGCCCGCTCGTTCCTGAGGGGGCCAAATTGCCGGGGGGACAATTTGAATTCATGGCCGGGCATGAGGCGTGCCTCCGCTGTGTCCATGAGTGTTCAAATGATTGGTCCCGCCCCTGCGGGCCTTGGTGTATCCATCCATGGTTATCCATCCTTGTCTATTTGGTGTTTTTTCAGTTCAGTGCAACAGAATGCCAAGGTGTTCCAATAAGGCTGGAGGGTCAATTGAGCTGATTCGCCAGATATCGTAGGAAAAGTCCTTGAATGTAGGGGGGTAGAGAGGAGGCAGTCCGCCGCCTCTATCGAGGTGCTGGCTCTTATTTTATATAAAGTGAGCAGCGCCGGGCTTTTTCGGCTGAATAAGCGGTCCCATTTCCTGAACCTTCCAATGACGGAGAGAACGATGAGCAAAGGCAAGGCGCTACTGATCCTGCACGGCAAGCAAGCGCTCAACGAAGAGGTTCGCGCGGCAGTGATGCTCAAGCGCAAACAGGGCTGGGACCTGGCGGTACGGTTGACTTGGGAAGCGGGCGATGCCCGGCGATGCGTCGACGAAGCACTGGATGCCGGTTACACCCGATTGATTGCCGGCGGCGGTGACGGGACCCTGCGCGATATCGCCGAAGCGATGGTTCAGCGGCCTGGCGATGCCAGCCTGGTCCTGCTTCCCCTGGGCACCGCTAACGACTTTGCCCGGGCGGCCGGCGTCCCGCTGGAGCCGGAGCAGGCCCTGGAACTGCTGGATGTCGCGCCCAGGGCGATTGACGTGGGCGAGGTCGGTGGCTGTATTTTCCTGAACATGGCGACGGGCGGCTTCGGTAGCCAGGTGACCGCCAATACTTCCGAAGACTTGAAAAAGGTCCTTGGCGGCGCCGCTTATCTGTTTACCGGCCTGTCGCGTTTCAGTGAGTTGAGCGCAGCCTATGGCGAACTGCAGGGCCCCGATTTCCACTGGCGCGGCGACTTGCTGGCGCTGGGCATCGGCAATGGTCGGCAGGCGGGCGGCGGGCATCTGCTATGTCCGCAGGCGCTGGCCGACGATGGTTTGCTCGATATCAGCATCCTCCCGGCGCCTCAAGAGGTTGTCAGCACGCTCAAGGATCTGCTGGCCGGTGGCCTGGGCATAGACAATATGTTCGTGAGAGCGCGCTTGCCCTGGGTGGAAATCAAGGTCGCCCAAGGCCTGGACATCAACCTGGATGGCGAGCCATTGCAGGTCGGCGATCTACGTTTCACCGTGCGTCCGAAAGCGCTACGGGTGCATTTGCCGTCGGATTCGCCGTTGCTGGAGGGCACGGTGCTGCTCAGTCATCCAGACTGATGATCTGTTCGCGGACCGCAAACAGTACCAGGCCGGCCACGTCATGAATCTGCAGGCGCTTCATGATCTGTGCCCGGTGCGTTTCCACGGTCTTGATGCTCAGGCTCAGGCCGTTGGCGATTTCCCGGGTGGACTTGCCACGAACGATCAGTCGCAGGATTTCCAGCTGGCGTGCCGTCAGGTTGTGGGTCTGGGCAGGCTCGGGCTGATGCTTCTGGACGCGGGTCAGGGCCTGGTTGATCACGGTATGGGCGATGGCCGGACTCAGGTAGCGTTCGTTGTTGCGTAGCGCGTCCAGGGCTTGCGCCAGCTCGGTGGCAGTGGTGTCCTTGAGCAGATAGCCATGGGCACCTGATTCCAGCGCCTGCATGATCAACGCGGGGTCGGTGTGCATGGACAGGATCAGGACCTTGCTCTGGGGGCGTACCTTCCTGAGCTGCTGCAAGGCTTCCAGGCCGCTGGTGTCCTTCATCGAAATGTCCAGCAGCACGATATCTGGGTTCAGATGTTCTGCCAGTTCCGGCAGTTGCGCGCCGTCACTGGCTTCACCGACGACGGCGTAGCCAGGGAGATCCAGGACCAGGGCACGTACACCGGCCCGGATCAGCGGGTGGTCATCTACCAGAAGCAAATTACAAGTCAATGGAGAACCTTATTCTTACTGGCCCGCTCAAGGACACGCGGTGCCCAGGGAAAACGAGCTTCGATATGCGTGCCTTTACCGGCCTCGCTGGTGACGTTGAGGGTGCCGCCCAACTGTTCGACTCGCTCCGACATGCCGGCCATGCCGCGTTGTCCTTCGCGGGCGGGGTGGCTGGCCGGGACGAATCCCTGGCCGTCATCGCTGATCAGTAACGTCAGTCCCTCAGGAAGCCGTTGCAGGCGCACCAGGAGATTGCTCGCCTGGGCGTGACGCAACATGTTGGTGACGGCTTCCTGGGTGATCCGAAAAGCGGCGACGGTCATTTCGTCAGGGATGCCGGTCATGCGCTGCTGGCAATCGAGGCTCCATTTCACCGACGTATTGGCCAATGTCTTGAGCAGGTGAGCGCGAACACTGGCTTCGAGCCCGAGGCTGGTCAGTTGTCTCGGATTAAGGATCGCCGAGACATCACGCACTTTGTTCAGGGTTTCGTCGAGCGTGTCGCTGAGTACGCTGCATTGGCCTTGCAAGTCTTCCGGCAGGCGTCGCTTGAGCCATTCGCTCTGCAGTTTTGCCGCGGTCAGCAATTGGCCGATGTCGTCGTGCAGTTCGCGACTGAGCCGATGACGCTCGTTTTCCTGGACCTCCAGCAGTCGGTCAGCCAGTTCCTGCGGCTGGAACTTGATGGACTTGCGCGACAGTCGATAGTGGATCCCGACGCAGGTCAGCGCCGCGCCATTGAGCACCAGCAGGCTCAACGGCAGCGGATGGGCGAACAGGTAGGCCAGCAGGCAACCGAGGGTCGAGCAGATGCACAGCAGCAATGTGAACCGGCGGGCGTTTTCTCGGGACGGTGGCCAGGTGATGATTGACTTGAAGCTGGGGTGCATAGCGGATGGAGCCAATGAATGTTCGCTGCGGGCAGGCCGGTCAGTGCATCTGACGGGCCGGGTCGGGTAAACGTTTCAAGTCGGGGGCTGCTTCACTTGACGGCTTCTTGCGCCGCTGTCCGAGGCAACTGACGTAGGACATAGTACCACTACCGATTTCGTTGGTCGCGCCCGGTTTGGCGGCAGCAAAGCCCGACGGGCCAGGCCGTGGTGTTGGTCGGCTGCTACCAGCTCATGCTTGTTTTTGTAGGTATGGGACCAACGCCATTGGGCGCGGTGTTGGCAGCGCCTCGCACGGACTCTGGCCGACCTGGAACGCAAATGCTTCGATCAGAGAAGTCTGTTCAGTGTTGTCCAGGCCCAGTTTGCCGGTGGTGTGGTCGACGAGTTCCAACTGCCAGGCCATCAGGGTGAAGCATTCTTTCAGCGCGACCAGCGCTTGGTCATGCAGCTCCATGTGGTTTTGCGCATGGCTGAGCAAACCATGGATATGCAGCGAAAACTCCGAAACGGCCTCCAATGCGAGAGCGTCGGCCTTGTTTGCCAGCTTCAGCAACGTGCTGAGCATGCAGTCGATGGCATCCTTGTCGTTGTTGATCAGCTCCAGATGGCTCAGGCATTCCTCCGACTTGGCCAGGAGTGTCTCGGCTTCAACCAGAAACTCGGGAAGGCGCTGGCTCCAGTTATTGCGATCGTTCGGCATGCTTATCTCCACAACATCATGTCAGGCGCAAGTAGATCGCGTGTGGCGAACGGCTGGGTCTCATGGCCGGTACGACCGAAGGCGCATTGCGGATCGCAAACTCGGCCGCGCAAATGATTGCGCTGAAATCGGCTGAAAGACTGGAAATCCGTTGTTTTGCAGTCGCGCACAAAAGCCTGACTCCGTTCAGCAATGAGAATGGCGTCACATTAATGGCTATTGGATATCGGGAATATCAGGTTAGACCTGATTGTGCCTAGGGGAATCCCTTAGGCAGCGGAACTTACTGCGTCAACGGGAGTCGCGCAGCGGGAAAAACCGATGTAAATCGGAAGGCCAGTAAAGCATGATGTCTATGTGACATCAATGCCCCGGGGCGTTATTTAATGTCGGGGTCAAGATCCGGCGCCTACCGCCGATAGCGTCTTTACAGATTCATCCGAACAAGCCCAGGAGTCATCGATGGCCGGCATTCTCGACACAGTAGATCAACGAACCCAACTGGTGGGTGAGAATCGCCTGGAAATTCTCATGTTTCGCCTGGCGGGGCGCCAATTGTTCGCCATCAACGTATTCAAGGTCCAAGAGGTATTGCAGCTGCCGAAGCTGACCTTGATGCCCCAACGCCACCCGTTCGTCTGTGGCGTGGTCAATCTGCGGGGCCAGACGCTGCCGGTGATCGATCTCTCCCAGGCCATCGGCATGCGTCCGCTGGTGCCGGGGCCTAACAGCACCATCATCGTCACCGAGTACAACCGCTCGGTACAGGCGTTCCTGGTGGGCGGCGTGGACCGCATCGTCAACATGAACTGGGAAGCCATCCTGCCGCCTCCGACCAGTGCCGGTCGTGAGCACTACCTGACGGCTATCAGCAAGGTCGACGACCAGTTGGTGGAAATCATCGACGTGGAGAAAGTCCTCGCCGAAATCGTCCCCTACAACGCCAAGGTCTCACGGGACAAACTCGAGGATCCGGTACTGGAACGAGCCCGCGGTCGTGAAGTTCTGCTGGTGGACGATTCCAACGTCGCACTCTCGCAGTTGCGTGACACCCTGGGCCAGTTGGGCGTGAAGATGCATATCGCCAGCGACGGCCTCAAGGCACTGAATATGCTCAAGGCCTGGGCCGATACCGGCGAAGTGATGACCGACAAACTGCTGATGATTTTCACCGACGCGGAAATGCCCGAGATGGATGGCTACCGCCTGACCACGGAAATCCGCAACGATCCACGCCTGCGTGGGCTCTACGTGGTGCTGCATACCTCGCTGTCGGGCAGCTTCAACGATTCGATGGTCAAGAAGGTCGGCTGTGACAATTTCCTGTCCAAATTCCAGCCGGACAAGCTGGTCGACGTGGTGCGCCAGCGGTTGATGCTCGGCTGAGGCTGATCGAGGTTTGCTTCACCGGCTCGCTCGTATAAGGTTGCGCTTTTTCGCCATCAGGGAAAGTTGATCATGTTGCGGCTGAGCGCGCTGTATCGGTATCCGTTGAAGTCTGGCAAGGGACAGCCGCTGCTGGGCATCGGCCTGGACAAGCTCGGGCTCGACGGCGATCGACGCTGGATGCTGGTGGATGAGGCCAGCGGCCGCTTCCTGACTCAGCGGGCCGTGGCAAAGATGAGTCAGCTTTCGGCGGAGTGGAGCGCGGCGGGCGGCCTGACGCTCAGCTCGCCGGGCTATGGCACCATCGAGGTGCCGTTGCCGCCTTCCCTCGAAGAGCAACGGCGCGGCGTGATCATCTGGCGCGATACCCTGCGCGTGCCGGATGCCGGTGACGAGGCGGCTACCTGGGTCAGTGAATTCATTGGCAATCGCACCCGGCTGGTCCATGTGCCAGTGGAGTTGGCCCGCACCACGGCAGCCGGCTACGGCAAGGATGACGACAAGGTCGCGTTCGCCGACGGCTTTCCTTTGCTGTTGATCGGCCAGGCCTCGTTGCAGGATTTATCGGACAGAGTTGGCCGCTCGCTAGAGATGCTGCGCTTTCGCCCCAATCTGGTCATCGACGGCAGCGAGGCGTTCGCCGAAGACGGTTGGAAGCGTATTCGTATCGGCGAGGTGGAGTTCCGGGTGGTCAAGCCGTGTTCACGCTGCATCATGACCACGGTCGATCCGCAAACCGGTGAACGCGATCCGCAGCGTGAGCCTTTCGCCACGTTGCAGCAGTACCGTTCGACTCCGGACGGCGCGATGTTCGGCCAGAATCTGGTCAACGATGGCAATGGCCGGCTTGAGGTCGGCATGTCGGTCGAAGTGTTGGAATAGAAGATTGCTGACTAAAGAAATGCCCGTGTCGCTGGACACGGGCATTTTTATTTATCACGCAGGGGCTTTTGTGGCGAGGGAGCTCAGCCGCGATATTCACACAGGTAAGCCGTATCGACGGCAACCTTGAGCTGAAACTTGCTGTTGGCCGGGACGTTGAACTGGCTACCGGCGGCGAAGGTTTCCCAATCGGTGCTGTCGGGCAGTTTCACGGTCAGGGCGCCGGAAACCACATGCATGATTTCCCGCTGCGCAGTGCCGAACTCATATTCGCCCGGTGCCATGACGCCGATGGTCGCTGGACCTTCAGCAGTGCCGAAGGCGATCGACTTGACGGTGCCGTCGAAGTACTCGTTGACTTTGAACATGGGCGATTCCTCAGAAAGGGCTGAAAAAGGCCGGCCAGTATGCACAAGGCCACAACAGTCGTCATCTGTCGCGCCTGGCAGGGCGCTCAGCCGGTCAGCACCAGCGGCAATAATCGCGCCGTATTGCGGGCGTCCTCCAATGCCCGGTGCTGCTGGCCGCAGAACTGCAGACCGGCCAGTTGCAACGCTGCATTGAGCCCCAACGGTCGCTCCAGCCGACGCGCCTTGGCGAAGCGCTGCTTGAGATTCATGTGCGGTACCTGGCCGAGCGCGCTGTGCAAGTGCTGGCCTTGCCATTCCTGCAGCAATTGCTTGCGGTCGTAATCACCCCAACTGACCCAGCCTTCGAGGTTCGCTCGATAGGGCGCCAGCCAGTGTTCGAATGCCGGCCAGACCTCGGTCAGCGGCGCGGCGCCGTCAATATTGGCCTGGCTGATATGCGTCAGCGTGCGACAGAAAGAGGTCAGCAACGGGCGCCTCAGCGGCCGTACAAAGCGCTGGAAATGATCCACCTCGCGCCCGTCCCGATTCACCAGGGTGGCGCCGATTTCGATGATTTCCATTTCGGTAACCGGCCAGCCACCTTCATCGGTGGTGGCTTCCAGATCAATCACCAGCCAGTATGGCATTGCAGGGTTCCCGGTATCGGCGTGCAGATGGGTTTGAGCGTAGTCAAACCCGAAGCATCCGCATAGTCCCTGGCGCGATGAGCGAGGGGTGCGGCCGGCCTGATGGAGGTTGTCTGCATGGAAGATGCCTGTTCGGCGCCCGAGCGCTTGCTTGGTTGCCTTGGTCAGCTTAAATTGCCCCGCGCGACCGGATGAAATAAAAACAATAATCAAGCCGCAGCTTTAATTGAACGTGCGGCTGGCTAAGCGGCTGAAACCGCCTAGCGTGAAGAGGGATGGGGCTTTGGGGGAGTGGTTATCTTGACGTGTTCGCCGATGGGGATGACCTCACGTTTCTTGCTGGCAGTCCTGGCCATGGCCTTGGCGGTGACAGCTGAGGCTGCGCAATTGGTCCGGATCGGCGCGGCGCATTTTCCGCCCTATACCGTTCGCCCCGAAAACGGCGCCGACACCGGCCTGTTGCCGCAACTGGTGGAGGCCTTGAACCATTCACAGGCCGATTACCAGTTCGTGCTGGTACCCACTTCGATTCCGCGCCGTTTCAACGACTTCAAGCAGGGCCGGGTCGACATGGCGATTTTCGAGAACCCCGACTGGGGTTGGCAGGATGTGCCCCATACTCCGGTAGACATGGGCCTGGAGGATGCCGAAATATTCGTCGCCCAACGCCAGCCGGATCGCCAGCAGAGCTATTTCAGCGATCTCAGGGGCAAGCGCCTGGCCCTGTTCAGCGGCTATCACTATGCCTTTGCCGAATTCAACGCCGACCCCAAGTTCCTCATCGGCCAATACAACGCCACGTTGACCTATTCCCACGACAGCAATCTGCAGATGGTACTCCGCACCCGCGCGGACATTGCCTTGGTGACCCGTTCTTATCTCAGCGATTATGTATTGCGCAATCCGCAAGTGGCCTCCCAGTTGCTGGTATCCGAGCGCATCGACCAGATTTACCATCATTACGCGCTGATTCGGCCCCAGGCGCCCATTTCCCCACAAGCGTTCGCGCAGATGTTGCAGAAGCTGCGGGATGACGGCCAGTTGCTGAAAATTTTCCAGCCGTACCGGATCGAGCTGGTGCAGACCCATGTTCATTGAAACCGGGCCTTAAATTTATCTGTCCGGCTCACGTCACACGTTGACCACCGACGAAAACGTGAGCCTCCCATGTCCAACCTCAATCAGCCGACGATACTGCCCTTGCCCGGCGGGCGCAGCCTGGGCGCCGATGAAACCGAGCGGCACCTGAGCCTGATGCTCGAAGGCGCGCCGCTGATCCGCCTGCGCCTGGAGCGCGGTCCGCAGTTGCATGTGCATCTGCAGGAAACCAACGACCGGCCGGTCGGCCCGGCACTTTGGGCGGCCTGCTATTGGCTGTTTGTCAGGGATCCCGAATCTCAGCGCCTGGTCTGGCACCTCAATGAGTGTCCCGGCGAAGCCCTGCTCAGCGGCTTGCTGACGAGCGGCGAGCTCAGCGATGAGTACGTCTGCGAACGCACGCTGTTCTGGCAACTGCCGCAGCCCTGGCTGGGAGAGTCGTTCAGCGGCAGTTATCCGCAACAGATGATCGTCACCGACGGCAAGCGCCATCCACGTCGCCCGATCAAGCCGCGCGGCGAGGTGTATCGCCGTTTCGACGCGCGGCTAGGGGCCTGGGTGTCTTTGCGCACGCTTGAAATCGAGCAAGACCTGCCGCGATTCAACCGCTGGCATAACAGCCCCAGGGTGGCGAGCTTCTGGCAGGAGGAGGGCAGTCTGGAACAGCACCGCGAGTACTTGACCAGGCTTGAGCATGACCCTCGGGTCTTGACCTTGATCGGTAGTTTCGATGAGCAGCCATTCGCCTACTTCGAAGCCTATTGGGCCAAGGAGGATCGAATCGCACCGTTTTATGACGCTCACGCCTATGACCGTGGCATTCACATGCTGGTGGGCGAAGAGCAGCATCGAGGCCCGCATAAAGTCGCCAGTTGGCTATCGGCGCTGGTGCATTATTTGTTTCTCGACGATCCGCGCACCCAGCGCGTGGTGGCCGAGCCTCGGGCCGACAATGCCCGGATGATCGGGCATTTGCATAACCAGTGTTTTCACTGTGAAAAGGAATTCGATTTCCCGCACAAGCGCGCGGCGCTGATGATCCTGGGGCGCGAGCGGTTTTTTGACCGGTGTTCGTTGGTGTGAGGCTGTGTGACCGGTAGGCCCTCTTCGCGG